>CAZZFU010000068.1:0-1567 GCA_964653965.1 Candidatus Woesearchaeota archaeon | reverse complement strand
TTTCTCTTTATTTTTAAAGATAATCTAATCAATTGATTTGACTTTTCCATTTATTATTTTTGATTCTCTAAGATAAAAATAATTATTTCCATGAATCTTCTTTTTAACAATAAACATATTGTAGGTACTACATTTTAGTATTTAAATCCTCTTGTAGTTACTACAAAAGCGTTTATTTTATTATACATAAATAATAGGTACTTTTAATTTAAATACATATCTTTTTAAGGATTAATACACACATAATAAGTAATGGGAAGGACTCAAGAAGCGAATGCTCTAATTAGAGATTTAAAGAGAAAAATAAAAATCTCTAAACTCAGAAAAAAGAGAGTAGTTAATTATTTAGAAAATTTAAAAACAGCTTATTCTAAAGGAAAAATCTCAGAATTAGAATATAATTCTATACTTCAAAAAGATGTTGGAAAAGGAAAAACATTAGAAGAATGGATTTCAGATTATGATTTTTATATAAGAGATTGTGAAAGAAGAATTAATAAACATGTCCGTAAAAAAAGAAAAAAGAGATTTATTGTACTTTTTTTATCTATTGCATTTATAACTCTTATTTTATCTTCTGCATTTATTTTTGATTTATCTTTTACAGGATTAACTATTCAAGAACCAGACAATATAACTGAAGAAATTACAGAACCCGCTCCAGAAATTAATATTTCAGAAGAGATAATAAAACCAATATTACCGGAAAACATAACAGAAAAGATACCGGAAATCCCAACAAACATAACTGAAGTCAATATCACTAATATAACAAAACCAGAGAACATAACAGAAATTAATATTTCAGAAGAAATAAATATAAGTGAAGTTCCTCCAAAAAAAGAGTTGAGTCCTTTCCAAGAGGAACTTCCTGCTTCTGAAAATCTCACAGAAGAAAATATAACAGAAATTCCAAAAGAGGAAAACATAACAATTCCAGAAGAACCCAAAGTTAATGTAACAGAAATTGTAGATTTAACAGAAGAAAATGCAACAATAACCACAACTCAATATCAAGCTGTTCTTGGACAACCAGTTAAATGGAAAAAAGAAATTATTCCTGAAAATTTAGGAAACTTAACACTAACATTACCAAAGGAATCTGAAAACATAAAGGTAAATAAGATTTCATATTCAGAAGAAAATATAAGTGGAGTTTCTCTAAAAGAAGATTTGAGTCCTTCCCAAGAGAAAACTCCCTCTTCTGAAACACAAATCATAGAAGAAATACTTAAAACAAATGTAGCAGAAAAAGTAGCAGAAAAAACAATTACAAATAATACAAAAGAAATTGAAGAAAATATAATCAAAGAAGACGCAAAATTCAGTATAACAGGAGGAGTAATAGGAACAGGAGAAAAAGAATCAATAATCTTACGTATACTTCATTTCTTTAAGAACTTCTTTAAAAAATTTCAAGGAGCAATAACAGGAGGAGTAATAGGAACAGGAATTAATCCTTTTGAAGAAAAAGAAGTTGAAATTGAAATAGATGAGATTGCGGAATATGAAATAGAATATGAAACACCTGCACCTTATTCAATTGAAGAAAATACCACTAAGGGCA
>CAZZFU010000067.1:0-1576 GCA_964653965.1 Candidatus Woesearchaeota archaeon | reverse complement strand
TGTATTTTTTCTAGATATTTTTCAGTTAAGAGAGTTATATTTATATTCCAAGGATCTAATTGCTCTGTATTGATTAAATCATAGATGATTTCTTTCCATTCTATTTCTCTATTAAACAATAAATCATGAACTTGCTCTTGTTTCACACTATTTTTTGATAAATCAACTTCCCCTTTTACCATTTAATCTTAAAAGAATAAAAGTTTTTAATACTTCTTATGATAAGATAATAAATTAGTTGTCACTAATAAGTGATATATTTAGAAAGTTTTAAATAGTTCTTATATTTGTATATTACATGGGAAAAAGTCCAAATTCAATAGATGATATGGAAATATTTGATATAGTAAGTGATTTAAATAGTAAGCCTTATATTCAAACAATTTTTTGCTGCTCTGGACATTTGCTTTGGGAGAACAAAAACGGATATAATCTCCCTTATATAGAATACTCTTTAAAAAATCAAAAAGGGTATGATTTAACAAGAAAAATTGAAGAGCAAATAAAAAAAGAATTACCCTTAAAAGAACCTAGAGTAATCCCACAAGTTGAATATTATGATGATTCAAGTTTAAGATTTTCTGGAAATTATAAAGGAGACTATAATCTTCCAGAACAAGACATTAAAGATTCAGTAAATCATTTTTGGAATTCTTTTAGAAAAGGTCTGAATAAATCTGTGTAGTGGGTAAAGGATATTATGTAGTGGATAAAGAGGTAATTGACACATTTTTATAGGAGTAACTATCATTACTACTTTTAGTTGATTACTCCCTGTCATTCTAAAAGGGTAACATGATAGAAAGATTTAAATAGTTTACAGTACTCTATTTTCTATCACCTCTTTTTGCCCAGGAGACGCTTCAAGTCGTCTATTTTAGTGGCTTGAAGAATCTCCCAGGGTTATAATTTTAAACCTTAATATTTAAAAAGAGGATATTTCTGAAAATTTTATGGAAAAGATAAAATTAGAAATACTTGGAATTGAAATTCCTAAATTAGGATTTGAGTTTACAGACTTAGGATATGTAGATTCAATTAAAGAAACTATTAGAAAATTAGAAAAAAAACATGGTTATGAAGAAGGAGAATTACAAAATCCCAAACAAAGTTTAAAAAGAACTATTGGACTTGCTAAAGGTTTTGGAGAATTAATTTCTAATAATATATTCAAAAATAATTATATTTTTTATTTAAAGCAAAATAAAGAAGAAGACAATATACATTTAAGAGCTCATGAAGAAACTCATGCACTTGAGCATATGAATGGATTGTCTCATCTTGAAAAGAATTTGCTTGAAAATCAAAAAGTAAAAATAAAATTTAAAGAAATAAGAAAATCAGAAGTTAGAGCAGAGATAGGAGCAATATATGCTTTAATTCAAAGAGGAATAATTCCTTCAAAAATAAGTTGTTTTCCTTGGGATTTTGATTTTAGAAGAGCAAAAAAATTATACTATAAATTAAAAATTTCAGATTAATACATCTTAGAATTATTATTTTAGTTTGCAATTATATTTAAATAATCAACTAGGTTGCTTTTTTTAGTTAAAATGAATAATTTAACTAATAAGTT
>CAZZFU010000066.1:0-1585 GCA_964653965.1 Candidatus Woesearchaeota archaeon | reverse complement strand
TTATACATTTTAAGTTCTTCAAAAATAACTTGTCTTTCTTTTTCTAATTCTTTTTCATCAAATTTAGGATTTTTTACCATATCACTCAAAACATCTAAAGCAACTTTCAAATGTTTACTAGGCATTTTACACCAATAAGCTGTAATTATTTCACTTGTAAATCCATTTAATTCCCCTCCATTTTTTTCAATTTTCTCTGCTATTTGCCTAGCATTTCTTTTAGAAGTTCCTTTGTAAAACATGTGTTCTATAAAATGAGCAATTCCTTTTTCAGAAAGTTCCTCATTAATACTTCCATATCTCACAGCAAAAGCTACACTTACTACAGGAACATCTCTTTTCTCAAAAATAAGAGTCATTCCATTTTTCAAAACCTTTCTTTTAAATTCAAATCTCATTTAATTTACCTCAGAAATTGAAAATAAGCAAAAATTCCTCCACCAATTACAACTATTCCTATAATCACCCAAATCCACCATTTTGAGGGTTTCTTTTTTACAGGAACTCCTGTAGATGATTGAACAGGAGAGGGTGTTTTTTGAACCTGTGCTGTTACTGCAGGTTTTGCTTGAACTGGTTGCTGTGTTGTTTCCATTACATCTACCTCTAAGTAAATAGTTTTACTATTTTTATAAATGTTTTTAAAAAATTTCTTAAAGTAGATTTTCCTAATAATAGAATGCCTATAAATGCTCATCCAGATTATCTTGCAGCAGAAAAAGAATATCTCTCAGTAGATACTCTAGAAGAAAAAATTGAAAAGCTAAAAAAAATGATTTCTCTAGCTCCAAGCCATAAAGGAGCAGAAAATCTTCGTGCACAATTAAAAACTCGTTTAAAGAAATTTCAACAACAAGCAGAAAAATCAAAAAAAGCAGGAAAGAGTTCTAAAATTGGAATAAAAAAACAAGATATGCAGGCAATATTAATAGGAAACAGTAATTCTGGAAAATCTTCTCTTTTATCAATATTAACAAATGCTTCTCCAAAAATTTCAAATACAAAATTTACAACAACCCATCCTATAGTAGGAATGATGAATTATCAAGGAGCAAACATACAATTAATAGAAAATCCAGCAATAGAATCAGAATACTATAATAAAGGATTAACAAACACTGCAGATACATTACTAATATTAATAACTAATTTAAATCAACTTCCTGAAATTGAAAAAAAATTAGAAAAAACAAAAGCAAAAAAAATTATTGCTTTTGCAAAAGCAGATATTTTAAATGAAAATGAAAAAAGAAAAATCTCTGCAACTCTGCAAAGTAAAAAATATAATTATGTAATTCTTTCTTCCTTAATTGGTGAAAACATTAATAGCAAAAATCTGCTTGGTGGAGGAGGCGGGGCGGACGGAGGCCTCAATAACCTCAAAAATAAACTGTTTCAAAGTTTTGGAAAAATAAGAATTTATACAAAAGAACCAGGAAAAGAAAAATCTTCAAAGCCAATTATTCTAGAACCAAATTCAACAATTAAAGAAGTTGCAGAAAAAATACTTCATGGCTTTTCAAAAAATGTTAAAGAAACAAAAATCTGGGGCCCTTCTTCAAAATTTCCAGGGCAAAAAGTAGGA
>CAZZFU010000065.1:0-1636 GCA_964653965.1 Candidatus Woesearchaeota archaeon | reverse complement strand
GAAATATATATTCTGTTTTAATTTATTTTACTCCAACTTCTCAAAATTTCAAACATTTTTAAGATTAGAGGAAGCATTAAAATTTCTTTTTATTAAATCCCCTTTAAGTTTTGCAATTCTTTTTTTAAATCCCTCAATTTCAGCTCTAATCTTTTTTGGTATTATAAAAATCCACTATTTTGTCACAAATATAATTTACATCTTCTTTTGTTACCTTTGTATTAAGTGGAAGATATAAATATCTTGGTTCTATCCAATTCATATTAGGCAAATCTAATCTTTTTCCTCCAAGCACATTAAAGATATCATTTCTTAAATGAATAAGATTTGTTTCTATATTTTTTTCTTTTAAAAATTCTGCTAATCCGTCTCTTTTTTCAGCGAGAATTCCCATTAACCAAGCAGAGCCTCCTGCAATAACAGAAACATCTTCTAAATTTTTTAATCTTTTCTTATAGGTTTCTACTAAAAATTTTCTGTGATTTATTACATCTTCTAAATCCTCAATTGCTGCTAATCCAAAACAAGCATCTATATCTGTTGGTTGGTATTTGTATCCTGCTTCATTAATGTCAAATGTCATTTCTCTTTTTTCCCATGCCTGGTAGTTTTTTCTCTCTTTGAGTTCTCTATCAATTCCAAACCATCTTAGAAGTTTTGCTCTTTTGTAATCTTCTTTATTATTCAAACATAACATCCCCCCATCACAAGTAGTCATGTGCTTTATTGCCTGAAAAGAATAACAAATATAATCTCCTTCTAGTTTTGTAGGTTCAAGATGTTGAGCAGCATCAACAATTAAAGGGATATTATGTTCTTTAGAAATTTCAAATATTCTTTCATTTACAGGAATTCCTCCTAAATGAACTGGAATTATTGCTTTAGTCTTTTTATTTATCTTACGTTCAACGTCTGAAGGATTCATGTTAAGAGTTTCTTTTTCAATATCAGAGAAAACTATATTAACTCCTCTTCTTAATAATCCCATTTGTCCAGCAGTACAATCTAAAACTGAAACTATAACTTCATCTCCTTCTTTCAATCCAACTATATGGTAAGCCAATTCAAGTGCAGAAGAACCAGAATTAACAAAAAGAGGGAATTCATAACCAAATTTTTCTCCAAATTTTTTTTCAAATTTATTTACCTTTGGGCCTTGACCTATCCAACGAGTATCAAGAGTATCAGAGATTTCTCTAAGTATTTTTTCCTTAGGAATATAAGGCCAAAAAAGGGGTATTTTTTTATTTTCCATAATACTTTTAAAAAATTTTTCTCTATTTAAACTTTTATGGCTTTGATTATTATAATCAAAAACTACTTTAGTTTATTCAGTTTAACATAAAAAAACGCACTAACTAATAATGCTAAATTAATCAAAAACTCCCGTCTCAATACAAAATTTTTAAATTCTAGCTCATCCTCATCTTTTTGTTTTCTAAATATTGCTACAAGAGGCAAATAAATTAGCAATCTGAATAATCTATCCTTAATCTTAAAATGCCTACTTGAAAAGATTACATCATTTTTGAACCTTATAAACATCCTTTGAGAATTTGGTTGAGTGTTAATAGTTTTACCTTTCTTATGAATAACTTTTACATAGGGTATGCTAAAAATTTTAAATCCAGATTTT
>CAZZFU010000064.1:0-1744 GCA_964653965.1 Candidatus Woesearchaeota archaeon | reverse complement strand
GAACAGAAATCCCAATAGCAATAAATACAGTAGTTCTGCTCACCCCTTTATCCATGAATAAAAGAGGAAAATAGCATTTATTAATTTAATTATTTTAGAAAAACAATATTAGTGTAGACAGGATAGTTAGCTCATGAATAATTAAAAAGCTACCTTTATTCTTCCTCAGTTCTGCTACCCACTAAGCATCTAAATAAATGTTTAGGGCTGCTCCGATCAAGGTCTGACCCGGTTCGCATCTACAAGATCAAAGTGGACAAAACGTCAACGTCCAAACAAAGACTTTTCAACGCATCAATCACACCCTATCCGTAGTCTGCCATAAAGTCCATTTGCAAGCAGCGGAGGACTATCCCGCCAACCTAGTCTACATTAAAATAGGTTTGTCCTTGTTTATAAAGATTTTGATTGTTATTTTTTAGAAATTGCAATCAATAAAATAAGAATTATTAATAATAAAATAAATATAAAAAGTAAAACAGGAACTGATAAAATCCTTATGCCTTTGAAAAGAGAATTTTCTTTTTCTGGAGTCAGAACTTCTGCTTCTTCACAATAATTTACTTCAATAGGTTTTCCATAAGAATATTCACAATAATTAGTATCTTTACAAGTTCTAGTAGTAAATCCATCTGAACATTCACTCCATCCAGTGCATTTCCAATTTGGTTCACATACTTCTTCAAATTCTATTCCTTTTTTAGAATTTTCATCATCGTCGTCATCCTCATCTTCTTCATCTTCATAAGATAGAATTATTTTTTCACAATTTA
Source organism: Candidatus Woesearchaeota archaeon (assembly GCA_964653965.1). Taxonomy (GTDB): domain Archaea; phylum Nanobdellota; class Nanobdellia; order Pacearchaeales; family GW2011-AR1; genus JAFCEV01. Next base: position 971 of record CAZZFU010000064.1, on the reverse strand, counting down.
AACTACAATACATACAAGAAACATCTGAATTATCGCAAATTACTCCATTATTCTCACCAAAATCACATTCCTCACCAGAATCTAAAACTCCATCTCCACAATAAGAACTTGGTGGACAAATTCCACAATCTTCTTCACATGTTGAACAAGTTTCATCTCCATTGCATTCCCCATCACCACAATAAATAGTTGGTGGACAATCTCCACAATCTTCTGGACAACTTAAACATGTTTCATTATTATTACAAATCCCATCACCACAATAATTACAAGGCTCTTCTATCTCACAATTTGAAGAACATCCATCATTATTTACATTATTACCATCATCACACTCTTCACAAGCAGAATTCAAAATTCCATCTCCACAATAATTTGTAATTGTTTTTAATTTACAATTACTAGTGCAATATGTGCAACTTGAGCCATAACCTGCCCAGCATAAAACTCCATTTGAATCTCCATCATCACATTCTTCCCAATGTTGATTAATATCTCCATCACCACAATAAGGACAATGATGACATGCACTAGCAATTCCAAGAAAAATTATTATAAATACTAAAGATAAAATTAGAATTCCTATAATCTTTTTTTCAACCATTTTATAATTTATTTCTTTTTTTTAGATTTCTTTTTTTCAGGTTCCTTTTTTCTTACAGAAACCATTATAACAATTCCAGCAGCAATGATTAAAATAGCAATTATTAATCCAATTCCAAAACCTGATTTAGCAAAACCAATAATAGCTCCAGTAATTCCTGAACTTTTTATTTCTTTTTCTTCTAATGTGCTTTGTGTATTTGAAGCAGAAGAACCTGGGTTTGTTGAAGAAGTTCCTCCATTATTATCTGGTTCAATATAAGTTATAACTGTATTTGAAGTGCTACTACTGCCTCCGCCTCCACCTCCTCCACCTCCTCCAGAAGAGCCACCCCCTCCAGAAGAACAAGCTCCGCAATCACCAGGAC
>CAZZFU010000063.1:0-1756 GCA_964653965.1 Candidatus Woesearchaeota archaeon | reverse complement strand
CCAACTCTTCCATTCCCATCTACAAAAGGGTGGATAGTTTCAAATGCTGAATGAAAATATGCTGCTAAAATAAGTGGATGAAGTTTTTTCTTATTTTTTGAATACCATGAAAAAAGATAACTCATTTCCTTTGGGACTTCTGCTGGTTTTGGAGGTAGCCAATCTGCTCCTCTGATATAAATTTGTAGTGTTCTATATTTTCCAGTTTGGCCTTCTAATTCTGGTTTTAAAGTACTCTGAACTACTAATTTATGGACTTTAAATATTAGTTCTTTAGAGATGTCCTCTTTTATATCTAATAAATAATCAAAAGCTTTTTTATGATTAACTACTTCATTTATTTCTCTAAGAGATTTTCTCGGAGTTATGTTTTCAAATAAAAGCTGAGATGTTTCCTGAAGTGTAAAAGTGTTTCCCTCAATATTTGTAGAATCATAAGTAAATAATGAAACAAAAAATTCATATCTGTTCTCTTCTGTTCCTCTTGGTTGACTAAGATAATCTTTTTTTATCTTTTCTAATTGATTTTTTTCCTCTGTTGTTAAAAGTGTTGAAAGTAATTGTAGTTCTTTATCTGCTTTTTCTTCTTCCTCTAGCAATTTCTTTTTATCTAAATCAATTCCCAGATAAACCCTTTTCTTTTTAACTTTTTTACCTTCCCTCACTGACTTAACTCTATAAAAGTACTTTTTTCCATTTTTTTCTTTTATTTCTGTATAAACCATAAATTATATACGTCCACAGCATTTAAATATCTTTCGTAGAAGTAGACGTAAGAAACAACGCCCACGCCGAGAGTTGAACTCGGGTCGCATCCGTTCTGCTTGGTTTTTTTATTTATGCAATTTCTCTCAAGGAAGTTTGTCATTTTATTCCTAAAAGTCTTCTTCGGGGATTTTGCAAAGGGGGTGTCCCCCTGCCAAGCGACAGGGATGAGTCATAGCCGTTAGACCACGTGGGCATATAAAAGAAACTAAAAATTTATTTTTAAATCTTACTAATTCTCTCAAAAAATAAAAATTAGAGTTTATATATGTTTACTTAGAACTTTTATTAATTAATTTAATCAAACTATAAAAAATAAATGAAAAAATAATAAATATGCCAGTTAGCATAAAACCCATTTCAGAATTAAGAAAACCAAAATCTATTATAAACCATATTATTCCTGCTCCAAAAATAACAGCTATAAGGAGATTAATAACAAATCTTGTTTCAAAAAGACTTTTATCTCTTATTTTCTTAATTAAAGTATAAACAAAACAAATTATAAAATAAAGAGGAATAATTATAGCTGCAAAAATAAAGAAAAAAGGTTCATCTCCTCCAGTTGATAAAAAATAATTATAAAATAAAGCATATATTAGATTATGAAGAACCATTGCTAAAATCCAAGCTCCAATAATTATAAAAAATCTTAGAGGAGTTAATAAAAGCCATTTATCAATTTTTTTTCTTTTCATTTTAATATTTTATATTGAGTTGTAAAAAACCTCTCTTTTTTCATTAAGAACATATTCATTAGAATTAAAATATTCCCTTATGTCATCTATAAGTTTGTTTAAATCATTTGCTACAGGTGCGCTTTTAACAATCGCTTCAAAATCAAAATTCTCTAAATTTGTTTTCATTTATCTTTTTTTATCACCCTCTTTCCACCCATGTATTTCCAAAGAACTTTTGGAATTTTTATGCTTCCGTCTTTTTGCTGATTATTTTCTGCTATTGCCACCATTATTCTAGAAGTAGCTAATGC
>CAZZFU010000062.1:0-1837 GCA_964653965.1 Candidatus Woesearchaeota archaeon | reverse complement strand
TCCAACAACTCCGAGAGGAATTACAACTAAAGGGAACAAGAGCCCTAGTTCAAAACCAAGTATGCTTGATTCTCCAGCATTAATAACCATCAAAGGAATTGCAGCAAATAAAATTAAAAATAATCTAGATCGTATTGATAATCCTCCTTTTTGCCAACCAAATAAATCATCAACAATTCCTACTATTGAACCAATAAGTAAAACAGCAAGGATTGCAAAAAGATAGTTTGTAATTTCTCCTCCATCTTTAAAATAAAAGATTCTTATAGCAATATACAATAAAACACCTAATAAAAAGCCAAAAACCACAATAAGGCCTCCTGAACCAGCAACATTTCTAGGACTATTTAATTTATTCATATCTTCCCAAACAAGCCCTATTTGTTTTGCTTTTCTTATCCAATAAGGCATTGCTAGAAAAGTGCAAAAAAAACTAACAAAAATTGTTATTAATAAAAGAGGTTCCATAGAATATCCAGATATTTAAAACTTTTAAATTTAATTATAAATAATTATTTAAATAAAATAGGGGTTAAATAAACTTCAATTGCAGCAGCAACAATTAAAATAACAATAGATAAAAATAATAGTAATGCAACATTTTCAAGAACTCGAATAAAATTTTTATTTTTTATTCCATGTTTAATTATCCCAAAACCAAACATGCCTCCGGCTAAGGCTGTTATAAAATATGCTGCTATTTCTGGAAAACCATGTATCATGTACCTGGCAATTCCAATTGGAATTTCAACTATTTTGTATTGAGTAAAAACTCCTATAGCAGAAGCAATAACACTTGCATTCCAAGCTAAGATAAATATGGCTCCTGCACCAAAAATAAGAGAAAAAATTAGAGTAAAAATCATAACATAAACATTATTTTCTATAATAGACAAAAATCTTAATTCTTTTGTTGCACCTGTAGAAATTCCTTTTTCTACAAGAGAATATTCTGAAACACAGTTTTCAATGTTTCCTGGATTATTAATCATACAATAAGTTTCAATCTGAGCATTGAATAGAGTAGCATTTTGAATTATAACAAACCATACAGAAAAAGCAATAATAAATCCCAAAAACAACCACATTAATGCATAAATAGCATCTTTGTGCACTCTCCAAATACTTAAAAAACCTTCAACTTGTTCATCTTCCTCTTCTTCTTTTTTTATTATAAAATACATAAAAGGAAGAGAAAACATAACACAAAAAGTAACAACAATCATTCCAGAATATTGGGATAAAACAGTATCTTTTGAGAAAAACCAGTGAGTTAGCAATAGAGAAAGAGAACCATACAAAAGTCCAATAAAAAGCATTTTCCAGGTTCCTTTTTCAACTCTTTTTGGATTAATCAAAGATTCTAACATGCTTATACAATGGCAAGGTTACTTTTAAATATTATTAGTATACAAGAAGTTTTTTATAACATTAATTCTATATTAAATTATGAATACCGAGAAAATTTCTAGAAAGAGAAAATTTTCTGGTCCAGAAAAATTAAAGATCAATAAAAATTTTTCTAGGAAGAAAAAGAGGTTTGAACAAATTTTAAAGGATATAAAGGCAGTAAAAATTCAAGGAGCAAGAAACATAGCAAAAGAAGCTCTTTATGCTTATTCTTTAATTCCAACCAAAAATTCAAAAAAGAAATTACTTTTATCTCGTCCAACAGAACCAATGATGGAGAAAGTTTTGAATTTAACAGAAAAAAAGAATTATAAAGAGATAGAAAATCATTTTGATGAAGCTCAGAATAAAATAAATAAAGAAGTTTTAAGAATAATTAAAAAAGGAGATGTAATTTTTACTCATTGCCATTCTACAAATGTAATAA
>CAZZFU010000061.1:0-2036 GCA_964653965.1 Candidatus Woesearchaeota archaeon | reverse complement strand
TTATAATGGTTTCTGTAAGAAAAAAGGAACCTGAAAAAAAGAAATCTAAAAAAAATAAATAATTATAATTCATTTTATTACTTGATAATTACAAAAGCAATACATTTTTAAATAATCTTATTTTAATTTTTTTATGATTTCAAGAGACTTTGAATATTTAAAAAGCCTCGCAAATGAAATAAGAGCTAGTGCTTTTAAAACAATAAAAAATGCTGGAAGTGGGCACCTTGGAGCCTGCTCTTCTTCAACAGAACTAATGACTGCCCTATATTTTGGAGAGGTATTGAATTATAATCCAAATAATCCAAAAGATTCTTCTAGAGACAGGGTGTATATTAGAGGACATTTAGGTCCTCTTAGATATAAGATTTTTTCTTTACTTAATTGGATAGATGAGTCTGAGCTAAAAGGATATAGAAGTTTAGGATCAAGATTAAAAGGTCATGAATGTATGCATTCTATTCCCGGAGTTGACATAACCCCTAGCGGTTCTTTAGGAATGGTATTATCTTATGCAACAGGATCTGCATATGTCACTAATAAAAATAATCCTCATATAAAACATTATGTTTTTTTAGGAGACGGGGAAGAGCAAGAAGGAAATGTAAGTGAAGCAGCAAGACACATAGGTGCTTTAGGGCTTCCAAACATTGTTTGTATAATTGACAAAAATGGTAAACAGTTATCTCATCCAACAAAAGATGTTGATGTATCAAATACTTTTAAAGTGTGGGAAGGTTACGGATGGAATGGACTTACAATAAATAATGGACATAATTTTGAAGAAATATTTCACGCTTATGATTCTGCTAAACAATCTAAAGAACCTACATTCATAATAGCAAATACTATAAAAGGAAATTTAATTTATGAATCTGAAGAACATTTTAATGGATATCATACTCTAGGGACTCTAAAAGACAAATCTTTTTTAGATAATGCAATTGAAATAGGCAATAAAAGAGCAAATAGAAAAAAAATAGAAGAAATTGTTCGATATAGAATAGAAAATTTTAATGAAAAGCAGGAAAATCAAAAAAATGTAGAGAACGAAAAAGAGTACAATATTGATATAAGGATTAACCCAAATAATTGTAATAATTTAGATTATGCTCAAGGAGACTATTTTCTTAATTTAGGCAGAGAAATAGAAAGGCAAAAGATTCCTTTCTTTTTTATGACTCCTGATTTAGTATATAAACAAGATGTTGAAGAAATAGGTTTTGAAAAATTTGGCAATTATATTGATACAGGTATAAGAGAACAGCACACAGTTGCTATGGCTCATGGAATATCGCAGACAAATCCAAATGCAAGGATATTCATTAATTATTTTGACGCTTTTCTTTATAGAGCTTCTGATCAATTAAATGCTGCTGCTCAAGGAAAAAGCAAATTCTTATTGTTATCTGAATTAAGTGGAATAACTCAAGGAAGAAATGGAAAAAGTCATCAATCTTCTGGAGGTTCAGCAATACCAATTTTTATGCCAGGAATTAATTTTTATGAACCTGCTGATGTTCAAGACATGTACAATGTATTTAACCATTTTTTCAGCAAAAATCCTGGCTTAAATGTCGTTAGGACTCATAAGGCAAACGTAGATATTTTAGAAAGAGGTTCTAAAGATGCTGGAAATATTAATTATTATCCTGTTTTTGAAAGCAATGGAAAAAAACCAGACATAACTCTTATTGGAAGTGGTTTTCCTGTATCTAATTTAGTTAGAGCTGGAAAGAACCTAAAATTAAACTATGGAATACATTCTAGAGTTATTAATGCCATTAATTTAAAGAGCCTTGAAAATGAAAAGTTTTTAAGAATGATTGAAAATGATCGTCCCATTTTGACTGTTTATAATGGAAATAAAGAAATTTTAAAGTCTATTGTTTCTAGTGCTATTCTTGGGACAGAAATTGTTAGGCCTACAAAGATATTTGGCCATGGATTTGATTTTGGAGATACTGGAGGAGTAGAGGATTTAATTAGGCATTATTCTTTTGATGAAGAAGGTTTAACAAATATGGCTTTGGAGG
>CAZZFU010000060.1:0-2066 GCA_964653965.1 Candidatus Woesearchaeota archaeon | reverse complement strand
GAGAGCAAAAATAAGCATATATGATATTACAGGAAGAAGATTAGAAGAAAGAGTTCTTAGAGGAAATAACATGGACATAAGCAAATATTCTTCAGGAATATATATTTTAAGAGCAGAGGATTCTAAAGGAAAAGTCTATACAGAAAAGATTATTAAGAAGTGAAATTTTGGAGTATAATAAAGCTTAAATATTAATAAAAACAGATAATTTTATGTTTGTAAATCCATTGTTTCAAAATTATTCTTCAAACAAAATAGTAAGAGAAATTTCTCTTAAAATTTAATCTAAATTTAAATCAAAAGATTTAGAAGTGTTAAGTAGATATTATCAAAGTTTCTTTAAAAATAAGAGTTTTTTACACTCTTTTAATCAGGAATTTTCAATTAAAAAAAGCATTTTAGAATCCATTTTAAAAAAAGACAATTTTAAGTATAATAAAGCTTAAATATGAAGAAATGGTTTAGAGAATATGGAAAAACTAGAAAAAACTTTAGAAGCTCAAAAAGCATCTACAGAGAAGAAAGAGAATTTAAGTTTAGAAAATCCATCTTATGAAGGGCTTGTAAAAATAGAGGAAACTAATTATAAGAGTGGAACAAGCATCAGATACTGGATGTAAATTTTAATAGAAAAACTAAAATGAACTTTTCTTTTATTTTTATAGGGCATACTCATTCTTTTTTAGACGATTTTATAAAAGAAAAAGAGATAATAGAATCAGTAAATCCAGAATTTGTTTTAAGTGAACAATTAGAAGATTTAAAAATAGACTCAAAAGAAAAATACGAGGATATATTAAAAAAAAGAAAAATATCAAACATGACTTCTTTTGAAGAGATTGAAAAATTAATAAAATTGTGTTTTAATAAAAATATTAAATTAATAGGAATAGATTTCCCTAATTTTGGATTTGAGATTAATTTACAAGAAAAGATTAAGAATAAAGAAAGTTTAACAGAAATTGAAGAAGAAAAATTAAAAAAGATAATAGAAGAAAGAGAAAAAAACCATCTTTCAAAAATCCTAGAATATACTAAAAAAACAAATCTTCCTTTAGTAATTATTTTAGGTTGTTGGCATTTGAGAAAAGGTTCTTTTTTAAGAAAAAAATTGGCTAATTACAAAATTATCGCTCCTGTAAATGAGAAAGGAGAAGTAATATTTGAACCAAAAGAGGGAAAAGAAACAAAATATGGAGAAATAACTTCAAATGGTTCAGAAAATAAAGATTAGAGATTCCTTATATATTCTAAAAGAATCAGAAAATAAATACATCTTTATTTCAACTGCAACTAGAAAAATTAAAAAATTCAAAGTAGATTCTTTGGTAAAAGATTTTATTTCTAATTTAAATTCAGAATCATCAGAAGAAGATTTAATTAAAAAATTGTTAAATAAATATGAAAAAAAAGATATTTTCTCCTGTTTAAGTGTTCTAGAAAAAGAAGGGATTATTAGAAGATATGAGAAAAATTTAGAAAAAGGAACAAGATATAAACAATTATTATTCTTAGATGAGATCACAGATTCACGAGAAGAAACTTTGAAATTACAAAAAAGAATAGATAATAGCAAAATCGCAGTCTTTGGAGTTGGAGGAATTGGAACCTGGATTGTTAATGGATTGAATCAAATTGGTGTTGGAGAAATAAGAATTACAGACCCAGATATTGTGGATAAAACTAATTTGAATAGACAACTCTTTTTTTCTTTAGAAGATGTTGGAAAATATAAGGTAGATGTACTAAAAGAAAAATTAAAAGATGCAAATATAGTTCCTTTTAAGAACAAAGTAGATGAAAAGCAGAATCTTGAGCAAATCATCTCTGGATGTAATTTTTTAGTAAATTGTGCTGATTTTCCTTCAGTTTCAGAAACAACTAAAATAATTAATAAATATGCAAACAAACATAAGATTTCTTATTGTGTTGCAGGAGGATATAATCTTCATTTAGGAATGGTGGGTCCAATAATAATTCCTGGAAAAACCAAAACATTTGAAGAATTTTTAGAGCACCAAAAGAAAAACGATACTCTGAGTTATTTTGAAAAAATTAAAGATAAA
>CAZZFU010000059.1:0-2205 GCA_964653965.1 Candidatus Woesearchaeota archaeon | reverse complement strand
ATCCTTTTTTTAAAACATAATTTGCAATATCTTTAAAATCCATCCCTATTTTTGTTAAACCATTTTTTTGTTTAACTAATTTATAAAAAGTGGCATCAAGAGTTTGTTCGGGAGTTCCAACAGAAGCGTCTAAGACATCTGTTTCAATACCATTCTTTTCAAGTGATGATGCAAGATACAATAAACCCATTGAACCATCAGGCCTAGGGGTTTCAATATTCATTAATTGGTTTGGAGGGTAAATAAGTAAACCCTTCATAATTTTTTTCATAAGGGTATATTTAAAATAAAATTTATAAATCTATGGTATAATATAAGGGTACATAGTGTTTTTAAACACAATAATTTTTATAAAAGAAAAAATAAGACCAATATTATGAATTTGGAGAATACACTTGATATGCAACTTGTTGTTGAAGAAGTTTCAAAAGTACAAAGAGAAATAGCAGATATTCATCTTAATCCTCAAAAATATGGAATAAAAAAAGAAATTCTCTTAAAGGAAAGCGCAAAAGATTATACTTCTACAGTAGATATAGCTGTTGAAAATTTTCAAAGAAGAAAATTAAAAGAAACTTTTACTGAAATAGGATTTTTAGGAGAAGAAACAGATCCAGATATTAAAGAAAATAGGTTTATATGGATTATTGATCCAACAGATGGAACTGGAGTATACGCGATAGGGGGAGAATATTATTCTAATTCAATAGCTTTAGTAGACAGAAAAAAACAAGAAGTTCCTTTTGGTTCTGTTTTTCAATCTACTACAGCAAGACAATTCATAAGAATAAATGGAGAAACAGAAGTTATAGAAAATAAGATGGGTAAAAATGGGCCATTTAAATTAAAAAGAAAACCTGTTTTTTCTAAATCAAAAGGTTTTGCAGAATTAATGGGGTGTTCTTTTGGAACTTCAAAATATTATAACTTAATTCCTGGAATAAAAGAAAAATTAGAAAAAGTTTTTGAAAAACAAGAAGTTCCTGAATTAAAAAGAGAGTATGCAATGATAAATGCACGGCCTGCTTCTGGTTCTTCTGCATTGTTTGGGTGTGATATTGGAGATGGAAACAGACATTTCGCATTACTTTATTTTCAAAAAGCATGGGATTTGGCAGTTGGAGCACTTTATGCAAGAGATGCAGGATGTATTGTTGAAAGTCAATATTCTAATACAAAAAATCTTTCTAAATGGGGGGACGGAATAGATTTAGAGAAACAAATAGCTTCTTGTGATAAAAAGACTTTAATTAACGCAAGAATTTTTGCAAACCCAGATGTTCAAAGATTTGTAATGGAAAAATTCAATAAATAATAAAATTATTAGGAATACTTAATTTTTAAAGAAATTTGTAAAATCCCCTCTTCATAATATTTGCAACTATAACAGGATAAGATAATGGCAATAAGCCATACATTGCTCCAAAAAAACATTGAATCAAATAAATTATTAATCTTCCTAAAAGAAAGGTCTTTTACTTTTTTATTAGAAATAACTTATTGTAGGAAAACACTTTTGGACAACAATAATTTTTATAAATAGTCCACTAATTCTTTTTTTATGCCAAAATCTAAACATAAGGTAGAACTTCCAAAACCAACAGTTATTTTGGGAGGGGGTATTTCTGCAACAGGAAAATCAACTTTTTATAATGCATTAATTCCTAAAATATTTGATCTCTACCACATAAACAAAGATACTATAAATGCTGCTTTTCTATTAACTGTTGATCCTACACTTATACCTGAAGGAGAAAAGTTTCCAGTTATTAAAAAACTTGAAAACCCTTTAGATCCTTATGCTCTTGAAGGAAAACCAATTTCACTATCAAATAAAAATAGTGTTGATTTTTTTCAACTACACAATAAATATCAGGCTTATAGACTAATGTTAGATATGGCTGTTGAAAATACATCTCATGGTAAACATAGTTTATTAGAAGGTAATTATTGCAAGGAAATGAGATGGGGATATTTGGAGAGGTTTGTTTATCCTCTTTTTAAACAAGCAGGAGCTAGAGTTAAATTTTTATGGAATTATGCTCCTGAAGAAATTATAAAAGAAAGAATTATTAAAAGAAATGCTGAAAGAGATGATTCTAAAATGATTTCCGAGGAATCTTGGAAAAATCTTTTGTCTCAACAACCAATATTACCAAAAGAGCTTGAAAAATATGATCATTTAAAAATCAATAGTATAGAACC
>CAZZFU010000058.1:0-2218 GCA_964653965.1 Candidatus Woesearchaeota archaeon | reverse complement strand
CAAATCTCGGTCGGGGCGTTTTTTTATATTTGAAAATGAAAAAAAGTGAGAAAATAGAAAAAATCATGAAAATTCTAAGCAGAATTTATTATAGTAATGAAAAAACAACTTTAAATCGTATGCGTAAGAAGCCGAATGCATTTAAAATATTAATCTCTTGCTTACTCTCTCTAAGAACCCAAGATAAAAACACAGAAAAAGCTTCTGCAAAATTATATGCTGTTGCAGATACTCCAGAACAAATAGTTAAACTACCAATTAAAAAATTAGAAAAATTAATTTTCTCCTCAGGACATTATAAAAAAAAAGCAAGAACAATTCAACATGTATCAAAAGAATTAATTAAGAGATTTAATTCAAAAGTTCCTAATACAAAAGAGAAATTAATATCTATAAAAGGAATTGGTCCAAAAACAGCAAATATTGTTTTAGCATTTGCATATGGAAAAAATGTCATACCTGTAGATACACATGTTCATAGAATACCAAATAGATTAGGGTGGGTTAAAACAAAGACTCCAGAAAAAACAGAAGTTGAACTTGAAAAAATTTTACCAAAAAAATATTGGAAAGAATTTAATGCTATTTTTGTTCAATTTGGACGAACAATCTGCCAACCTATTTCACCTTGGTGCTCTAAATGCCCAATAAGGCAATATTGTGAAAAAACTGGTGTGAATAGAAGTAGATAATTTTATAAATCAATTTTCTCTTTTCTCAATTATGAAGCGAAGCTCAAGACGTTGGAAAAAGAAAAGACAAATGCGTTGGAAATGGCAACGTAAAAGACTTAAGAAAGAAAAAAGAAAAAGAAAACAAAGAAGAGCAAGAGCTAAATAATTCTATTTTATAATTAAATAAAAATCTTTCAAAAGACCACCTTTTGGAGTTTTTAAAATTGCTTGATAATCTCCATTCTCTTCAAATTTATATTTAGTAAAACAAGACTCACTTATCTTTTGGCAATCATAATATTCAGATTCATTAACTATTAATTCCTTTCTTTGATTACCTTCCATTTTCCAAACTTGCAATTCTATTTTTCCATCATAATCAGGGTTTCTTTCTGAATAAAAAGAAAAACATAATCTATTCGAATTTCTAATGTCAAAAACAGAAGAATTAAGATTTTTATATTCATCTGTATGAGCTTCATTCTCAAAAGGAGCTTTATCTTGCCAACCAGTATGCATAAAAAATCCAACAGGAGTTCCAAAACGTTCTATTTCTGAATTATTTTCCATGTATTTATACCATCTATCTAACTCTTGGAGTTTTTGAGGAAGAGCAGTTTTTCTATCTATATTATCAAGAACTTCAATTATTTCTTCTCTCTTTTTATAAGAAGCATTATCCCACATCTCATAAAAGCGTTGATCTCTTTCAGAAGTATTTATTTGACCTTGATTTTGCTGCTGAACAGGAGGATTATTATTAATTGTTATATCTGTTTTTCCTGCATTTGCAACTTCAAGTTGATGCCGCATTTGAGCTTGTTGTGTAACAACTCCTCCAGAAATTATCATTGCTTCATTTAAAATTTTATCTGTTTTAGTTTTCTTACCTGCTAAACCATATGAACCAGCAATAGTTAGGCCACTTCCTAATATAGCTTCTTGTTGAGCCACAGTTAGTGGAGCACAACTACTTGCCACTATTGCTCCCAATCCTACTCCTGCAGTCCATAAAGCAATATTTCTAGGCCATTCTTTGACTTTTCTAACTAAATTATTTGATGTTTTCATACAAAAATTAAGGCAAAAAACTATTTAAATATTTATCTATTAGTGGAAAATGTACTTTTTTAGGACAATAATTCTCCTTCATCATAACAATATTTATTAATAACATTCCGCTTATATTAATATGACAATTAAAATAAATTCTAAACCAAAACCAGATTTAGGTTGTTTATCTATTGAAGCTGCTGAAGAAATTGAAAGAACAAGGAGAAATATTTCAACAAAGCTAAAATCTACAAAAGAACTTTCTAAATTATTTAAAGAATCTAATTGGAGATTAGATTATTTAGCACTTTGTTCAAATGCTTATTTTTCAACATATTCTCCAAAAGATTTCAAATTAACAGAAGATTATTCAAAACAATATATGAGTGAAATGACAGAAAAACTAGATTCTGTTCCAAACTTAGAAGATCAAGAACTTAAAAAATTAGTAGAATTCTGCTGTAATTTCTCAGAGGATCATCTTCTACACC
>CAZZFU010000057.1:0-2237 GCA_964653965.1 Candidatus Woesearchaeota archaeon | reverse complement strand
TAGCAACCTTTAAAAACCCTTCAGAGTTCTAATTATATCAGAAAAATATCATAGATTATTATTAATCACCGTCACTTTCACACTCATTTTGAGCTTTTTGCTCTTAAATCGTGAATATAGAGGTATTTTTCTAATGAAATCATAGATTTCATAAATTAAATAAAGAAAATGAATAAAGATGAATTCAAAACCGAACTGCGCCTATGCGCAGAACTGAGTTAAAGGTTTTGAACACAACGAAAATCAATGACACTAAAAAATTTGCAAAAGAAATTTTTGGTGCTACGAAAATCCTTGATTTTCGCGGTTTTCGAGCATTTTTATTCAGGAGAATAAAAATATGGCAAAAATAAGTCCTGTATCAATAAAATACATGATACATTTGAACTTTACAGCCGAAGGTGCATTAGAAAAACCAGATGTAATTGGTGCCTTATTTGGGCAAACAGAAGGTTTACTTGGCGCTGATTTAGAAATGAGAGAACTTCAAAAAGAAGGAAAAATTGGTAGAATTGAAGTTGATTTAGATAGAAAAGATAAAAAAACAACTGGAAAAATAAAAATTCCTACTGCTTTAGATCAATCAGAAACAACTCTAATTGCTGCTGCTGTTGAAACAATTGAAAGAATAGGTCCTTGTGATTCTCAGATTGAAGTTGAAAGAATTGAAGATGTAAGAGGAAGCAAAAGAGACTATATTGTTGATAGAGCTAAAAAACTTATGAAAGAAATTGAAGGTTCAACAGATTCTAGAGAAATTTCAAATGAGATTAAAGATTCTAAAAAAACATCTAGTATTTCAGAATATGGAAATGAAAAACTTCCTTGCGGAGACCTTTCTAGAAAAGAAATAATTGTTGTTGAAGGTAGAGCTGATGTTCTTAATCTTATGAGAAATGGTGTTAATAATGTAATTGCTATGAATGGTACAAAACTTCCTGATTCTATTAAAGAATTGAGTGAAGAAAAAGAAATAACTCTTTTTTTAGATGGAGACCGAGGAGGAAAATTAATTGCTAGAAATGTTATGGATAATGCAAAAGTAAGTTACATTGCAGTTGCACCTGACGGAAAAGAAGTTGAAGAATTAACTGGAAAAGAGATCTTAGCAAATCTTAGAAAAAAGATTCCTGCAGAAGATTTCTTTTCTAAATCTTCTTTTGCAGGGGACACCCCTTTGCAAAACCCCGAAGTTAAAATTGAGATTAATGAAAATATTAAAAATAAATTAAAAGAGATATCTGAAAAAAACAGAAATTCTAAAAAAGTAGTTATTTTAAATGATAAATTAGAAGAAATAAAAACAATTTCAACCAGAGGATTGAGTAATTTTTTAAAAAGAAATAAAACAAAAATATTTGCACTAGTTATAGACGGAACTGCTACAAATTATTTAATATCAAATGCAGAGGAAATTGGATGCAAAATAATTGTTGCTAATAATTTTGCGACAACAGAAACAAATATTAAATTGTTAAGTTTATAATTTTTGTAAAATAATAATATTCACTATTTGTAACTAACACCTAGTTATATTGTAGTAACTTTGAAATTACTACAAATAGTAAGGTTTATAAATAAGAATATATGGATATAAATACAGAAAAAATTTCTGAATTAAATAAATAAAAATGAACGCAAAAATGAACACAAAGAACCTTATGGTTTCTTTCTGTACTCTTGCAATTACTTTGTTTCTAGTTGGATTTGTCTATGCAGCTTCAGCTCCTTTAGCATCAATCAATTCTGTTGAAATCAATGGACTTGAAGAATATGGTGCTGAAGATATTGCTGTTCTTGCTGGAGAAACTTTAGAAGTTACAGTATTTTTTACTGCACTTGTAGATGCCTCTGATGTTAGAATGGAAGCAGAAATTGAAGGTAACAGAGTTGACATAAATGAGAAAACCTCTTTCTTTGATGTTGAAGCAGGTATGAGATACGCTAAAACTCTGAAATTAGATATTCCTTATGAACTTAAGGATGAGATTAGCGATGACTTATCTCTTAACATCCAAATTTGGAATGGGGATTATAAAACAGAACTTATTGAATTTATTCTAAGAGTTCAAAGACCTTCATATCATGCAAACATTATATCAATAGAAGTTAGTCAAAGAGTTGTTGCTGGGGAACTTCTTCCAGTAGATGTTGTATTAAAGAACATTGGTTACAATGATCTTGATGATACATATGTTACTGTAAGTATTCCTGCACTTGGGATTGAAAAGACTTCT
>CAZZFU010000056.1:0-2285 GCA_964653965.1 Candidatus Woesearchaeota archaeon | reverse complement strand
ATAGTATTAAAAGAAGGAGAAGAAAGAGTTGAAAAAATTGAAAGATATATTGACTGGAAAAAAGAGGAAGAAGAAAAAGAAAAAGACGAAAAAGCAAAAGAAACAGCTGAGCAATTAAAAGAACCAATTCGGGTAAGAGATTAATTCTATGAAGTAATTAAAAAAACGTCTATGCCAAGACAAGTAGAAATTATAACTCGTTTTTAAGATAATTATTCAGCCACCAAACAATTTCTTAAACCATTCAATAATCTTTTTCATTAAACCTTCACTTACACAACCACTAGAAACACAAACATTACTTTTACATTCAAAATTATTTTCACAAATGCCTTCTTGTATTTGGGGCAATAAATCTCCAGTTATAGAACAATATAATCCTTCAACTCTAACTCCAACAGGCAAGCATTTATCTCCATAAAAACATCCAAATTTACATTCTGTTGTAATATCTGTGACTTCACAAGTTTCTCCACACGTTCCATCAGGACATAAAATTGTTCCTTCAGGACACTCCTCAACTTCTATCCTACATCTCACAGTATTTCCATAAGAATCACATACACAGTTTTCAGGACATTCATAATCAAGAGCTCTTTTTTCCACAATAAATAATCCACTTCCTGCTCCAAGATCATAATCTAAAAATGTTAGTGTTAAAGGCTCTTGTTCAATGTCTTTTGGGATAATTATTCTTGCTTCTCCCATACTCATTTTAAAGAACATTTCAAAATTTTTGCCTTTTACTTCTATAACTGCATAAGGAGAAGATTCAGTACATTTTGCTATTTCATTTGTTTGAACTTCTGCTGATGAAGTAATCCCACTCATTCTTCTTTCTTGTACTTCTAGGGTTACTATTTGTGGTTGTGTTTCTATTACCTCTCCTGTGATACTATTAGATATTGTTGTTTCTACTTCTATTGGTTCAATGCATCTAGGAATAAGAATATTATTTAATTTTAATTCAAGATTATATTCTTTAAATTCTATTTTTTGATTTATTTTTAATTTGAATTTTTCTCCTATTTCTGCAAATATTGTATCTTGTCCACAATCTTGAAGGCAGGCTATTTTACAGTCAGGTTTAGCAACTTCACATTCCTCGCCTTCTTTACAAGTCACTTCTCTTGAAATACAAACTTCTCCTTCTCCTTGTTCACATATTCCATTTCCACAAACAGGTTCAATATCTTGTCTTTTTAATACTTCAATTTCTATAATATCTTCAATAAGTGTACATTTAGCATAATCTCCAGTATTAGCAGTATATATTCTATGCTTTGTTTTACCTGCTTGGGTTTCATCTATTTTTCCTACATAATAATAATATCCATTTGCGTCTGTTTCGTGTTTTTCAGGAGTGTGCCACATATTATTATTATAAGTATATGTTTCACCATAAAAAGCATAATGCGGAAGATGGTTTCCTTGTGAATCAAAAACTTCTACTACAATTTTTCCATAATCTCCAACATAATAACTATCTTTGTCAGAAGTTATTTTTATTTGAGTTGCACATGTTTTAACTTCAATAGGTGGTTTTGGTACTGGTTCAGAGATTAATTCAGGGTTTGGATTAGATTCTCCTATTCTTGTCTGAGTTGTGGTCTGATTTATTGTTCCTGTTGTATCATTTACTAATTTTATTTCTCCTAATTCTTCAGATTCAGTTGCATTATCTTCAGTCAAATTATTTTGTGCAAAAATAAAGCTAATAGAAATCAACAATAAGAATATTATAAATAAAGCAAGTACTATTCCCTCTTTTTTCATGCTTATACTAAGAAATAGATATATATAAAATTTCCTAAATATAAAAAACATCCAGCCAAAGAATCACTTCTCTTATTTTTGGATAAAATTCAATCTGTATAGAATTCAATATGCTCAACATCCAACTCATTTCTTTTCTTTTTATTATAAGAAGCAACAGGTTTTTTAGGAGGTATCTTTAATGCTTTCTTATTTTTTAATTTTTTATCATCTTTTTTCATATTTGTATTAAGATATAATCATATATAAAATTATTTGAAACGCCCACGCTGTAATTCTTTAAAAACTAATCTTTTCTTTCTTTAAAAGGTCAAATAAGAATTTAACTAAAGGCCTTAAATCTCCTTTTAATTGTGAAGCTTTTAATGTCTTGTAATATTTATATTTTTCTTTACTTGGTATATTTATCATTGGATATTTGTTTTTATGTAAGATTAGATTCATTAAGAGTCTTCCAACTCTTCCATTCCCATCTACAAAAGGGTGGATAGTTTCAAATGCTGAATGAA
>CAZZFU010000055.1:0-2319 GCA_964653965.1 Candidatus Woesearchaeota archaeon | reverse complement strand
GATCCTGACAATGGAATAATGTCTCTTTTAAAATATTTAATTATGATATTAAAAGAAGATACGAGAAGAAGTTTCACAGTTGAGAGACCGGAGAAGTTTGGAGGAGATATTAAGTACGAGAATTATGAAGAAATTGAAAAAGATTTCAAGTCCAAAAAACTACACCCTTTGGACTTGAAGAATGCAGTCGCTAAAGAATTAAATCTTTTATTAAAAAAATTTAGAGACGATAAAGAATTGTTGAATCTTCATAAAAAGGCTTACGGATAAAAATGGCAAAAAAGATGGAAATAAAAGTAGTCTTCGATAAAAAATATTATAATTCTCTTATGAAGGAATTTGGTTATAATCCTTTAGAATTCGAAAAAATTAATTTTTCGTTAGGAAATCTAAATAAAAATGATCTTCAGAGAATGTGGTTGTGCCATCACGATGGAAAAAGCTTTGCTAAAGATTTAAGGAAAAGTAGAAAGGTAATTGTGAGCACTGGATTCGGACTATCAGGAGAGCCACATATAGGAACCCTTTCACAAATTTTAAGATCAATAGCCTTGCAAAAAGCAGGGATCCCTGTTCAAATTGTATTAGGAGATTTGGATGCTTATAATGGTAAAAATATTAATTTGAAGAGAACATTAGAATTAGCAAAAAAATATGAGAAATTTATATTGTCTCTTGGTTTTAATAGAAGAAATGGCTCTATTCTTAGGGCGCAATATGATAAATTAGACATTTTACGTACAGCTTATTTTATAGGCCATTTCATGGATGATAAAATGTTTAATGAAGCCGAAGAAGACCTCCATTCTTTCTATCATAAAAGAGGAAAAGTAGATGAAGAAATGAGTTATCGAAGAAAGTTATCTTTAAATTTGATGATTGCAGATTTTGTTCATCTTCATATGAATCAAAAATATAAAAATGTTCTGGTTATGCTTGGAATAGATGAGCACCAGTATATTAGATTCGGAAGAGAAACAATAAGAAGAATGAAAAAAAGTAAGCAATTTAATAATTTTAGTATGACTCTTTCTGCAATATATTCACCAATGATAAAGGGATTTTATAACTATCCAAAAATGTCGAAGAGTTTCCCAAAATCAAGTATTAATGTGAATATGAAACCAGAAGAAATAAGAAATAAAATAATTTATGGAGAGGGAAAATATGATAAACCGGAGAACAATGTTGTTTATCAAATGATGGCTTCTGTAAGTTATTATACTGCAGAAGAGATTAAGAGATTATATAACCTATGTTTAAATGGTGGCTCAGAATGGGAAGAAGCAAAAAGAGATTATGCTGATGTTTTAATAAAAATCTTCTCAAAATGGAAAAAATAGATAAAAACAATACAGTTAACGAAGTTTTGTACAGGCTGAATGTTCAATCAAAAATAGACCTTAAACTTTTAGAAGAGGCTTTTGATTCCCTTCTATCTAATTCTAAACAATCTATAAGAGATATTCAATTAGGAGCAATCTTAACTGGAATAATGGCAAGAGGACCAACAACAGATGAGATTGTAACATTGTTAAAATCTGTTTTTAAATTAGATAAATTTAATCCCAAAAAAAGACATAAAATAAAAATTCCTAAAGGAGAAATACTAGTGGGAGCAATAGGTAGTGGAAAAAAAGGAGTAAAGACAATGAATATTTCTACACCAGCACTTTTAACTGCTGCGAGTGTCGGTGCATTTACAGCAAAAGTGGCTTCTAGTTCTACAAGTTCTTTAACTGGCTCTGCAGATTTTTTGCGAGAAGTTGGAATAAATCTTAATCTCTCAGTTAAAAGAATGGAAAAAATAATAACAAAAACAAGATTTGGTGTTTTTACTATAGAAAGTCTATTGCCTAAATTTGATTCAATCTATGCGAAAAAATTTTATGCTCCACATGCCTTAAGTTTTGGTTTAGCTGCATTAGCAAGTCCAATCAAGTATGATAGCTTTTTGTATGGATTAGCTCATCCAAATATAGATCTTTCTATTAATGTTTTGAAGAAATTTGGAATTAGTAATGTAATGGTAGCTTCTACAACTAACGATAAGATACATTACATTGATGAAATGGGAGTATATGGAACAACTAAAATAAAAGGAATACAAAATGGTAAGATAGGATATACCAAAACATTTAATCCATTAATTGAATTGAAATTGCCCAAATATAAACCTGAAGATATTTGTGAAGGAAAAAATAAGAAAGAAAATATTAAATTAGCCATAGACGTTTTAAGAGGAAAAGGTGAAAAAGCTAGAGAAGATATAATATGCATCAATGCTGGAACAATTCTTTATTTGGCTAAAAAAGCTGG
>CAZZFU010000054.1:0-2386 GCA_964653965.1 Candidatus Woesearchaeota archaeon | reverse complement strand
AACAGTAAAAAAAGACTAGGAGATTTTAATTTAAATTATAAAAAGCAAACTCTTAAAGACCTTAGACTTTTTAAAAGAGCAGGATTAAAAATAGATTATGTAGTAATAACTCTTTTTGAAGGAGAAAAAAGAGTAAAGAAATTCAAAAAAATTTTAGAAAAAAAAGTAAGAAAAGTTTATTTTCATTCTAAGATAAAAGGTTATTCTAATATAAATAATGTAATTAAAGGATATGAAGAAAATCCAATTATTCCAATTCTTTCAAATTTAGTAATTATAACTGGTGCAGCAAGTGGTTCAGGAAAAATGGCTGTTGCAATGAGTCAGATTTACGCAGATAGAAGAAGAAAAATTAAAGCAGGATTTGCAAAATTAGAGACTTTTCCAATATATAATCTTCCATTAAATCATTTAATAAATATTGCATATGAAGCAGCAACAGCAGATTTAAAAGACGAACTTATAATTGATCCTTATCATTTAAAAGCCTATAAAAGAAAAGCAATAAATTACAATAGGGATATTTATAATTTTAAAATATTAAAGGAAATTTCAAAATTAACTGGGAAAAAGAAATCAGCTTTAGGATATTTTTCTCCAACAGATATGGGAGTTAGTAATACAAAAACAGGAATAATAGACGAAGAAATCTGTAAAAAAGCCGCAATAAAAGAGATTAAAAAAAGAGCAGAAAAATATCAAAGAGAATTTAAAAAAGGAAGAGAATCAAAAGAAACTATAAATAGAATGAAAGAGATTTTAAGAAAGCTTGAGTGATTTTTCTTTCCCACTTTTCATATCTTTAATCTTAAATCTTTTTACTTTAACTTCTTTTGCTCCAACAAGAATTACTTTTTTAATTCCATATGAATTTGCATATTCTAGTGCTTTAGAAGGTTTTCCATAATATATTCCAACATTTTTACCTTTTTTTCTAAGTTGTTTGGCAAGGCTAATTGCTTTTTTATCTTGCTTTAAAGACACAATTAAGATTTTTTCAATATCAATTTTAATATTTGTTACTGCCATTAATCTTTCAATACTAAAGGAAATTCCAGTTCCAATAATATTTCCAATCTTATATGTTCCTCCTCCACAAATTGTTTCTTTTATATCTGATTTAATTTCAAATATATTTCCAGTATAATATGAAAGCCCTCTTGCCAAAAAAGGAGAAAACTGAACTTTTAATCCATAATATTCGCAATAATCTATTAATTCCCCAATTTCTGAAAATGATTTATATTTTCTAAAAAATTCTTTTGGTTTTTTAAGAATAATAAGAATTTTTTCAGCATTTAATTTTTTAAGATTATTTTTTACTTCTGAAATAGGTAATTTATCTAATTTATCAATTTCTTTAATCACTTCTTTTTTATTTTTGATTTTTTGTTCTTCTAAAACTTCATTTAATAATTTTCTATTATTAATATAAATAATAGATTTTATTTTAAGAGCATCTAAAATATCTTTTGTTGCTGCTAAAATCTCTGCTTCATCTTTAATATTTGCTCCAATTGTATCAATGTCGCACTGAGTGAATTGTCTTAATCTATTTTCAGAAATTGGTTCATCTCTAAAAACAGGGCCTATTTGAAATCTCTTAAAAGGCAATTTTTGATTTTTAGCAATTCTTTTTAATTGAAAAGTAAATTCATATCTCAAAGCCAAATTTCTCTTTCCTTTGTCTTTAAGCTTAAAAATATCAGATATTACATCATCTGAACTATCTCCTTTTACAAATTTTTCATCTTCAATTATTGGTGTTTCAACTTCGAAAAAATTATATCTTTCAAATGTTTGCTTAATAACTTCTCGAATAAATGCAGCTTTTTCAGCTTCTTTTCCAAGTTTATCTTTAAATCCTTTTATTGTTTCTGCTGTCATTTTAGTTTTTTCCCCCATATATATTCTTTATTCTTTTTATTAGTTTTTATTTTTTTAAAACCACAACTTCTAAGCCATTTTTGAGATTTTAGATTATTAATATCTGTTACTGCTAAAAATTTACTAATTTTCAATTCTTTAGAACAATACTTTTCTAATTCTTTTATTGCCGCTTTTGCAATACCTTTATTTCTATATTTTGGAACTGTAAAACCTCCAACCTCATTTTTTCTTCCCTTATCTGAAAAAAGAGAGATTGCTCCAACAAATCTTTTTCCTTCATAAATAGCAAACCTTTTTTGTTTTCCTGTTAAAAAACCTTTTAGCCCCCTCCACAAATAGTTGGGAGCAGGAAAATCAAATTCAGTTTTTGATTTTGAGAATGTGACATAAAAAAGAAAAAGCGCAGATTCTTTAATACCAAAATTTCTAAGTTCTATTTTCACCATTTCATCCTCCTTTTAAGGGCGGAAGGGGAGAGTCGAACTCCCTTTTTGCG
>CAZZFU010000053.1:0-2498 GCA_964653965.1 Candidatus Woesearchaeota archaeon | reverse complement strand
GATATTTTTGTAAATATTTTTTGGGGAGTTACTACACCTGCACAAGCTATTTTAATGTTAAATGGATGTCCTCCTCCAAATGCTAAAAAAGAATTAGTTCGAGATTTTAAAAAAGAATTTTATGATACAAAAATGATTGAAAAGAAATACATTGATTTTCTAGACAAAGTTGTTAATACCTGGAGAGATTATGAACATGAAAAAATAAAAGAAATTAGTGGGGCTGAAATCGACAAATTTCTAAAACAAACAGAGGAATTTATTAAAAGATTAAAAGAATTAAGAACTCAAATTGAAAAAAAGACAAATGAAGAAACAATAGAAAGAATTTACAAGGATGTTTTTGAATTATTAAAAGAAGTTACAGGTAAAAAATTCCAAAAGGAAGTTATTGACACTTTTGAAAAAACCTTTGTTAAAAAAGGACAATTTTCTCCCCAGTCTTTAAGAATTCTAAAAGACATTGTTGATGCAAGAACTCAGTTTAAAAAAGGAAAATTAAATGCTCATAAAGTAGATAATGCAAGAAAAAATGCAGAGATTTTCATTAATGATTTAGTTGAATATAATCAGAGATGTGTATTAGTAAATGAAAAGAAGTAATTGTAGTATAATAATTCTTAAAAATCCAATAAATATATAAAATTATGGTTAAATATACTTGCAAATTGTGTGGAAAGGATTATGATTCTATTGAAGACGCTGAAAAATGTGAAAATCAAGGACTAATTGGCCCTAGTATTAAGCCAGGCTTACTTTTATCTCACAAAAAAGCAGAGAATTCATTTA
This sequence comes from Candidatus Woesearchaeota archaeon, assembly GCA_964653965.1. GTDB lineage: Archaea > Nanobdellota > Nanobdellia > Pacearchaeales > GW2011-AR1 > JAFCEV01. Next base: position 1,709 of record CAZZFU010000053.1, on the reverse strand, counting down.
AAATTTTTTATAAAGAATTGCCTCCGAAAGGACATGAGAGAAATTATGAATTTGAAGATTTTTTAATTTGGAAATCTACAGCTTGCCCTTTGCAACCTTATTGTCAATCTGCATCTAATTTTATTAAAGGATTGGAAAATTTTAATGTTGCAACAAATAAAGAAATTAAAAAAATAAACAAATTAATTAAAAAGAGTTTTCCCATGATTAGGTTGATTAAAACTTCTATGAATGTTAATAATATAAAAAAGATTCATAATAATTTAGAATCGAAAACAGTATAGCAACGTTTAAAAACTAATTTTCTTGATATTAAATATGGTTATTAAAGGAAAAGTTATACAATTTAGAAGAGGACGTCATACTGTTCACGAAAGACACTTTTTAATAGAAGTTGAAGGAATAAAAACAAGAAAAGACGCAGGAAAATTAGTTGGTAAAGAAGTTGAATGGAAATCTCCTGCTGGAAAAATTATTAAGGGAAAAATTTCATCTAGTCATGGAAATAAAGGAGTTGTAAGAGCTATTTTTGAAAAAGGACTTCCTGGACAAGCAATTACAACAGAGGTGAGTGTTTTGACGAGTCAAGCTAAAGATAATAAATCCGAGACAAAGCAGGAATTGGAGATAAAATGAGTCTTGACGAAGAAACAAAATCAGAAGAATATTTTATTCTTCGAAGAGAAGAATTTGAATATGAAGAAAAAATGAAAGGAAATGAAAGGTATGAATTGGAGGATAGAGAATAATGGATGAAGAAAATATAGATGTATATCCTGGAAATGAATATCTTGTTGAAAGATTTATTAGAGAAATTTATGGAAGCCCACATTCCTGGAGCGGGGGTGAAGGATTTATTGTTAAATCATATCCTGGATTAAAGATTGAATCTAAAAGAGAATTCTTAGGAGATAAATATAAAAGAAGAATTGTTTTTGGAAATATTGATAATAAAATAAAAGATAAATTAATTTACTTTGCAACAACTAAAGGATTATCTTTTTTTAAAGAATTATCTAATATTGAAAAAATAGCTAATGAAATTAAAAATGGTTTCCTGTTTAAAATAGATACAGGACTATTAGCATAAAATGGCATCATTAAGAAAAGCAACAGCATATTCAAAGAAAAGAGTAGTTCCTTTTACAAGAGTGAGTAAAAAAAGGCAAAAATCCTATATTAAAACAGTTCCTCATCAAAAAATTGTTAAATTTACCATGGGAAAAGAAGATTTATTTAATCGAGGAAAATTACCTCATCAATTAACTGTCATTTCAGAAGAAAAAGTTCAATTAAGGCACAATGCTCTTGAAGCTTGTAGACAATATATTAATAAAAAGATTGATAAAGAATTAGGAGGGCAGTATTTATTCAAAGTTATTCCTTTTCCTCATCATATTCAAAGAGAAAATAAAATGCTTACTGGTGCTGGAGCAGATAGAATGCAGACAGGAATGCAATTATCTTATGGAAAATCATCTGGAAAAGCAGCGATTCTAAAACCAGGAAGCAAAATTTTCTTTGTTGCTGTTGGAAATGAAAAAGCTGTCTCTTTTGCAAGAAAAGTTTTAAGACAAATAAAATCAAAATTACCTGGAAAAACAAAGATTCTCTATGAAATTAAAAAGTAATATTTGTCCTAATTACTTAGTGACAACAAAATAGAAACATTTATAAAGTTCAAATTCTAAGAAATAGTATAAAAAATT
>CAZZFU010000052.1:0-2555 GCA_964653965.1 Candidatus Woesearchaeota archaeon | reverse complement strand
GCTGTTTATGATGCAATGGTTAGAATGGCTCAGGATTTTTCTTTAAGATATCCTTTGGTTTTTGGGCAGGGAAATTTTGGAAGTATTGATGGTGATCCTCCTGCTGCAATGAGATATTGTGTTACAGGAGATTCTTTAATTGTTACTGAAAAAGGTTTGCAAAGAGCTGATGAAATTTCAACTAAAGAAGATATAAATTTAAAGATAATGAGTAAAGATAAGAATATTAATAATGCTTCAAAATGGTTTGATTCAGGAGAGCATGAAACAGTAAAAATAATTACAAATAAAGGATATAATTTAACTGGAACCAAAAATCACCCTGTTTTAACTTTGATAAAAGATGAATTTGGAAAGCCTGCTTTTTGTTGGAAATTGTTAGAACAAATTAAAGAAGGAGATATTGTTGTTTTAGACAGACTAAATGATGCTTTCTGGCCTGAAAATGAGCTTAAATTAGAAAAATATTATCCTGTAATTAAAGATAAACATCAACATAAAAGGATTTTACCTGAAAAATTAAGTGAAGATTTAGCAACTATTTTAGGTTTACTAATTTCAGAAGGAGCAATAACAAAAAACAAGTTAGAGTTTTGCAATTCTGATGAGCAATTGATAAAAATGTTTGAAGAGAAATGGAGAAAATTATTTCCAGATAGTGCTTTGCATAAGTTTCAACGAAGCCCGAGTTCATATGGAAAGAAAGATTACTTTAGATTGGAATGCCATTGCAGATATACTTTGGAATTTTTAAGAAATATTGGATTAGAACCTGTAAAATCAGATAAGAAGACAATACCTGGTTTATTGTTTGTTTCTCCAAAAAAAGTTTTGTCTTCATTTTTAAGGGCTTATTTTGAAGGAGACGGTAGTATAAGTTATTCTAAGAAAATGGTTGAATTAAGTTGTTGTTCTAAGAGCAAAGAATTAATTAATCAGTTGCAAATACTTCTTCTTAGATTTGGAATAGAGAGTTTTACTAGGTATGATAAATGGAAATTTATAGATCAGTTATTAATAAGAAATAAGAGAAATATTTCAAGATTTTACAAAGAAATAGGCTTTATCTCTCAAAGAAAAAATGCTAAATTAGAATTTGTTGTTGTAAATTATAAGAAAGATTATTCTACTACAGACTTTGTGCCTTTTTTATCTGACTTTATTAGGGGATTGGCAAAATATTCTGGTGAAGAATTTGTAATGAAGAATAATTTTGATAGATACTCAACAATGCAGAAAAATTATCAAAAAATCTGTCAAATTCTAGAGCAAAGGACAGGGGAAGATTACTCTGCTTTGTTTGAATTCTTTTTAACTTATCAATATCTGTTTGATAAAGTTGTTTCAGTAGAAGATTCTGGTTTGCAGAGAGTTTATTCTATTAAAGTGGATAGTACTTGTCATTCTTTTGTCTCAAACGGATTTATTAGCCATAATACAGAAACAAAATTAATGCCTATTTCATCTGAATTATTGCAAGATATTGATAAGGAAACTGTGAAATTTATACCAAATTATGATAATTCTATGAAAGAACCAGAATTATTACCTGGTAAACTTCCTCTATTAATGTTAAATGGTGCAACAGGTATTGCAGTTGGAATGGCTACTAATATTCCCCCACATAATTTAACAGAAGTTTGTGAAGCTATTATTGCTTATATTAAAAAACCAAATATAACAATTGAAAAACTTGCACAAATTATTACTGGACCTGATTTCCCTACTGGTGGAACTGTTTTTGGAGATATGGAAGAATTATATAAAACAGGTAAAGGAAGAATGATAATGAGAGGAAGATTAACAACAGAAGTAATTAAGAAAAAAGAGGCTGTTGTTATTACTGAAATTCCTTATATGTTAAATAAATCAACTCTTGTTCAGCAAATTGCAGATTTAGTTTCAAATAAAAAGATTAAGGATGTTGCTGATTTAAGAGATGAATCTTCAAAAGGAAAAATTAGAATTGTTATTGAATTAAGAAAAGGAGTTGATTCTAAATTTGTGATTAATGCTTTGTATAAATATACTCGGCTTCAGGATTCATTTAATGTTAATTTTTTAGCATTAGTTAATGGGCAACCAAGAATTCTGAATTTAAAACAAGTTGTTGAAGAATATGTCAAATACAGAAAATTAATGGTTACTAATAGAATTAAATATGAGCTTAAAAAAGCAAAAGAAAGACAGGAAATTGTTGAAGGATTATTAATTGCTCTGAAAAACATTGATGATGTTATAAATTTAATTAAAAAATCTAAGAATACCACAGAAGCTTTAGAAGGATTAATTAAAAAATTTAAATTAAGTAGAAAACAGGCTCAGGCTGTTTTAGAAACTAAATTACAGCAATTAACTTCTTTAGAAGTTGATAAGCTTAAAAAAGAAGCTAAAGAACTTAAGGAAAAAATAGCAGAATATGAAAGGATTTTAGCTGATATTAAAGAAATTTTAAAGATAATTATTAAAGAAGTTAATGAGTTAAAAAATAAATATGGAGATGCAAGAAAAACACAGGTTATGAAAAGATTATCTGAAATTTCTGAAAAAGATTT
>CAZZFU010000051.1:0-2588 GCA_964653965.1 Candidatus Woesearchaeota archaeon | reverse complement strand
ATTTGCTAATCGGGAGGTGAATGTTTATGGATGAAATAGATAGTGAGCGCAATGACAGACACAGAAAACAGAAATTATTTGAATACACAAGAAAAGAAATTAAAAATAGGAATTCTTTACGATAGAAAGGGCGTGGAACCTTGGGATATTTCTTATTTTAAAAAGGAATTTGAAAAAAAGAATATTGATGTAGTATTATTTGATGCTAATAAAATAAATGATAATTATTCTTTAATAAAAAATCCAGAAGAAGTTTCAATTCCTGAAATAGAAAAATTAGTTAATGATGGATATAATATTTGGATGAATAGAATTTATCCTAGTGAGGCAAGTGAAAGTGTAATAAATAAAGGTTTAAATGTTGTTTCTTGGTTAAGCAAAGAAAATTGCAACACCATAAATCCTCTAACTGCTTGTGCAGCTGATTATGATAAATTTTTTGCATTTGAATGTATGAAACAGTTTGGAGTTCCAACACCTAGAACAGAAAAAATAACTAGTGAAAGAGGAGCAAAATATTATGTAGCAGAGTTTTCTTTTCCTTTGATTGTAAAAAGAAACACTGGTGGAAAAGGTATTGGAGTTCAGAAGATAGATAATTTGAAAAAACTAGAAGAAGTTTTAAACGATAAAGAGATACTTTATGGAAAATATCTTATTCAAGAATTTATAAAACCTAGTAGAAATCATGATATAAGGGTAGGAGTTATTGATGGTAAACCTTTGATAAGTTATGGAAGGACTTTAGTATCGAAAAATGGAGATGGCAAATCTTGGATGGGAAGCTGTAATCACGGCTCCAAGATAATTCCTTATGATGCTTTAGAAGAAGAACGTAATTTAGCTGTTCTTGCTTCAAAAGCTATAGGGGCAAATTTAAATGAAGTTGACATACAAATTACCAAAAATGGCCCAGTTGTTATAGAGAACAATCCAACACCTGGTTATGATGAAGGAGAAGAGAATTGGGTTGAGTTAATTGTGGATTATATCTCTAGAAATTATCTTAACAATGAAAAAAATATCTGATTTTGTTAGAAAAGAAGAAAATATTTGGACTAATTTTGAATTTGATCCTAATAAAGCATATATTTTATATTCAGGAAATAATGATTTTTCATCATTTACTGAAAAATTGATTCCTTTACTTTCAAAAAGATATAATAAACCAACAGAAGTAATAAAAATTTCGAATAGAATTCATTCTTCTGATGAAAAATTGTTAGTAACCCACCCTTCCTTGGACGAAATGATGGAAGATAAAGAAACTAATAAATGGTTTTGGTATCCAGTAGAACAAATGTCTAATTTATTTCAAAGCAATTATTTTCAAAATTTATCTGAAAATATATTAAAGAATCAAAGAGAATTATTTTTAGATTTATTTACAAATAATAAAATTCCCACAGATTTATTAAATCCTCAAATAAAAGTTTTAGCTCCTCCAAAACAAATAGTAGAAAAACTTTATGATAAATTTAATATGTATAATTTCTTAGAATCAAAAGGTTTTCCAATGCCAACTGGTTATCAAGTTAAAGGAAGAAATCAAGTAATGCAAGCTTTTATTTCAGATTTTAAAGAAGGTATTTATGTTACAAAAAGAAAATCTTCTGCTGGTGAAGGATGTCGGATATTTACAAAATTAGAAGATATTTCAAATAGTCATTTTCTCTCTGAGGATGAAGATTATTTTGTTAAAAAGAAGATAGAAGTTGCAAAATCTCCTACAATTTCAGGTTGTATAGCAGATAATAGAATAGAGGTATTTTATTTAGTTGATCAAATTTTAAAAGAGGGAACAAACATATTGGGGGTTGAATATCCCTCAAAACTTAATCCAAAAACACAAAATGAAATTTTTGAAATCACTTATGAAATTGGAAAAGCTTTAAGAGAAGAAAATTTTAATGGAATTCCTTATAGATCTTTTTATAATGTTGATTTTATAATTACTCCAAATGAAAAAATATATGTAGCAGAGATTAATCCTAGAAAGTTTGGTAGTTTAGGAGAATATGTAGAAACTAATGAATATGTTAAGGAGAAAAATCAGATTTCCATTCCTGAGATGGGTTTTTTATCTTTAGAAGAAGGAAATTTACCCCATGTTGATTTTGACAATAAACCTGAAAATTTTTATTGGGCGAGAAGAGCAATAAAAGTTCCTGGAAATTTTACTACAAAAAAAGATATTAATGATTATTATGAAAGCATAAAAGAAGCTTTGAGAAATAAAGGCACAGCTTTTATAAATTATTTAGGTAAGAATACTAAATTTTATTCGGAAGAACCTTGTGTATTAGGATGTTTATTTACATCTTCAGATAAATACTTTGATGGTTCTTTGCACCTTTCACAACATGAAGAAAAAATTAAAAAGCAATTAAATATAAAATGAAATCTAAAAAAATAGCTTTAATGGATAAATTTGGGGAGAATTTTACAGAAGGAGATGTTTTTAAGCATTATGGTTTAGGTTTTTTAGAAAGGGGATGTGAGGTTTTTCAATTAGATCCATATACAATTGATTTTGACAGAAAAAAAGGATTAATTTATCCTTTATATAATTCAAATGAGAATTTTAG
>CAZZFU010000050.1:0-2789 GCA_964653965.1 Candidatus Woesearchaeota archaeon | reverse complement strand
GATGTTGTATTAAAGAACATTGGTTACAATGATCTTGATGATACATATATTACTGTAAGTATTCCTGCATTAGGTATTAAGAAAACTTCTTATTTTGGAGACATTGTTGCTGTAGAAGATGATGACAATGATGACTTTGTAAAAGGTAAGTTTTACCTAAGAATTCCATACGACGCTCCAGAAGGAGTCTACACTTTGAGAGTAGAAGCAGATGGAGATGACTTGGAAGTTTCTGATTCTGAGGAAATCATTGTAGAAAATGATTTTTCAAACGGAAATGTAATTGTAAGCAGCTTTAGAAAGATTGTATCAACTGGCGAAGATGCTGAATACAGTTTCATGCTTGTAAACCCAACTAATCAGTTGAAAGTTTACAGAATTGTTACTGATACAAATTGCGGAGCTGACTGTAGCCTTTCTTTGAAAGCAAACACAGCTGTTGTTGCTGTTCCAGCTGGAACAAGTAAAACAGTTACAGTTACTGCAAATGCTGGCAAAGAAGGAGAATACACTTTTGATGTAAATGTTCTTTCTGGTGACAAATTAGAAGGAATTATTACATTTAATCTTGTAACTCAAGGTAGTAAAGTAAATTCTCTTGCAGTTTTGACAATTATTTTGGCTATAGTATTTTTAGTATTGCTAGTTGTTTTAATTGTCTTACTAGGAAAGAAACCTCAAAAAAGCGAAGAAGAATTCGGAGAAAGTTATTACTAATTTAATTTTTAGTTTTTTATTTTTTTAGTACTTTCTCCTTTTTTTATATTAAATTAATTTAAAATAAAATGACAGAAAAAAACAAAGAACATTCATATAATCCTGGAGATGATGGGGAAATGGAAAGTTTGGTAATAGGGTATTCTAATTCTTTTTATATTAATTATGAAACAATTAAAGAGATGCAAAGAATTAATGAAGAGGCTAGAAAAAATAAGAGAGAAGAATAAAATAAAAATGACTTCAATAAAAAATTATAATCCCAATAAAAAAATAAAAAGATTTAGAGGTTTAGAGAAACTTATTTATACTGGACTTATTGCAGGTTTAGGGCTTACTGTTGGTGGAAAAATAAAAAAATCAGTAAAATATCAAGGAATTGGTGGAGGATTGATTGTAGCTTCTTTTATTGGAAATAATTATCTCGAAAACAAGAGAAATTTAGAATTTAAAGAATATATTAAAGAGAAAAAGAATAATTAAACTAATTTTACAAAAACAAATCCTGGTTTAGAAGAAATAATTTTAAAATTATTTTGATATCTTTTGATAGCAACTAAATCCTGAAGATATTTTGGGCCAATTGGTGCAACTAAAACTCCATTATTTTTTAATTGATTTAAAATTTCTTTGGAAATTTCTTCAGAAGCAGCACTTATTAAAATCCTGTCAAAAGGAGCTTTTTCCTCAAATCCTTTTTTTCCATCTCTGTTATATATTTTAATATTTTTATAATTCTTAGTATTTTGTTTTGATTTTTCTGTTAATTCTTTTATAATTTCAATTCCATAAATTTCTCCTTTTTCTCCTGTAATTTCAGACATTAAAGCCAAAACATAACCACATCCTGAACCTATTTCTAATACTTTTTGGCTTGATTTTAAATTTAACATATCTAACATAGTTGCAATTGTATATGGCTGGGAAATTGTTGCTCCTTTTCCAAGAGGAAGAGCTCTATCCTCATAAGCTTTATCCCATAAATCTTTTGGAACAAATTTTTCTCTTTTAACTTTTGAAAATGCTTCTAATATTTTTTTTGAAAAGCCTTCTTCTTTTAGGTATTCTATTAGCTGGGATTTTTTCATGAATTAATATAGTTAACAAAGTAAATAAATATTTATAAAAGGACATATTGTGCTAAAAATATGAGAAAAATAGTAAAACCATTAGCCTATCTTTTATCAGCAGCCTGCTTATTAAGTTGTTCATCTAGGTACAATGAAGAGTGTTATAATAAAAATTCTCTTCAAGCAAAAATTATGAATGATTTAATTAATTCTGGTGAAGAAAGACTTTGTAGAAGCGGGGATGGAGAGTTAGTCCTTTATAGCGCAAAAGATTTCACATTAGAAAATAAAAAAATTACAGCTCATGTCATTATATATGCTGGGTCAAATACAGGATTGAGTAATGATGCAAAATATGAAAATGGTACTTTTTGGAATATGAGACCCCATATATCTTTTGAAGTATTTGAAAATAACGAAAAGAATTCAAGAATTACATATGTTTGTGATGATTTAACAAATAATCCAGAAAAACTTGAAGATATGATTATATCTTTTAATTCCTCAAGTGATAAATTTATTTTTCCAAATGGAATGAACAAGGAAGATGTTGAAACTATTACAAATCCAAAATTATATGATAAATTAGTTAAAGAATATGAAAGGCAATTTTTAAATGAAAATTAAATTTAAATCTTCAGACTAATTATCTTACTGATTCCATCATGCATGCTTACTCCATAAAGATTTGTTGCATTTGAAATTACTTCATCATTGTGTGTTATTATTATATATTGTCCTTTTTTCATGTATCTCTGTAAAAGATTTGCTAAACGCTCTGAGTTTCTTTTATCTAATGCAGCATCAATCTCATCTAAAATATAAAAGCAATAAGGATTAAGTTCTTGAATAGCAAAAATAAGAGAAAGTGCAACTAAAACTTGTTCTCCGCCTGAAAGAGATTTAACATCAAAATATTTTCCATGTCCTGTTTTTACAATAATATTTACTCCTTCTTCAAAAGGGTCTTTTCTATTTTCTAAATCAAGAGAGACTTGTCCT
>CAZZFU010000049.1:0-2803 GCA_964653965.1 Candidatus Woesearchaeota archaeon | reverse complement strand
CCAGTGTTTCCACTTAATCCAATTAATTGCCCTTTTTTTACTTTTTCACCTTTTTTTACAAAGCTTCCGTTATATTCTAAATGTGCATAAGAAGCATAAGTTCCATCATTGTGTTTGATTTCAATTTCATTCATGTCTTTTTTATATGCTTTTTCACCTTTTTTTTCATCCTTTCCAGAATAATTTTTTTTACCATTTTTTTTAACTTTTGTAACAATTCCTGCTCTTGAAGCAATAATTTCTGTTCCTTTAGGTAATATAAAATCTATTGAATAAGTAAAATCTTCTTTATCTTCTGGCCAGTCTTTATGGCTTCCTTGATTAAATCCTTGACCTATTTTAATAGGTCTTTTTTTAAAAGGAATTAAATATTTCATTTCAACTTCAATCTCCTTGATTTAGGTATGAAATTTGTTATTTTTTCTTCTGATGCTTTTCCACAACCTAATAAATCTTCTTGATATTTAATAATTATAAATCCTCGCTTTTTTGTTTTAATATTTAATTCTTGTCCAGCCATCCATTTTTCTGCTTGTTCTTTATTAATTTCAAAAATATTTTTCTTTATTTGATTTTTTAAAATTGAAACTCCTTCAATACTTAGTTTAGGTTTATTTCCAATCATCTTAGCAAAATAAATTCCCACTCTTTCTAAGAGTATTTTATTATCTAATTGATTTATTTGTTTTGAATTTATATCTCCTGAAAAAAGAAATATTCTTTCTTCTCCTTTTTTTAGTAAAATTCCAGGAATTTTATTGATTCCAAATCTTTCCTTTAAATAATTCTCTATTTGTTTTTTCTCATTTTCATTTAGAATTTTTAATCTCATTTTAATTTTTTAAGTTTAGCAATAAAAAATCCCTCTGTGTTGTTATCTTGAGGATAGATTCTGCAAGATTCTTTTACTTGATTGTTATATTTTTTGTCTTCCCAATTTATTATTCCTTGGCGGCATTTTATTGGAAGTTTAATTTTTTCTATTTTTATTTTGTCTTTGAATTTTTCCAATATATAATCTATTACTTCTTCATTTTCTTCTGGAGCATGAGTGCAAGTTGAATAAACTATTTCACCTCCAATTTCTAAAATTTCAAATGCGGTTTCAAATAATTGTTTTTGAATTCTAGATAAACGTTTTATTGTTTTGAAATTCCACATTGAATATGTTGCTGGTGTACTTCTTAAAGTCCCTTCTCCTGAGCAAGGAGCATCTAAAAGGATTTTATCAAACCTAAAATTCAATTGTTTTAATTTATTACATAATGCTCTTCCTTCTTTTCTTGTAATTATTGTGTTGATTACTCCACATCTTTCTAAATTAGATGCAAGAATTTTTATTCTTCCTAAATTAATCTCATTTGCAATTATTAATCCTGAATTTTTCATTTTAGCTGCTATTTGAGTTGTTTTGCTTCCTGGAGCAGCACATAAATCTAAAATTTTTTCATTTTCTTTTGGATTTAATGCAATTATAGGCAACATGCTCGCAAGTTCTTGTATATAATAATATCCTAAAATATGTTCTAAAGCTCTTCCTAATTCTCCAGGTTCAAGATTTGTCAAGCCACCGCCGTCCCCACCACCTTCCACTAAGCCACTTTTATTACTAACAGAGCCTTCAACTTTTTTATCACTTCTTTTTTTATCCTTAACTTTATTTTTATTATTAATTTTACCCTCAACTATCATAACTTCAGGATAATTCTTCCAGGGCTGAAAAATTTTCCAGTCTTTATTTTCTAATCTTTTTTTTAATTTTTCAGGAGAAATTTTTAAAGTGTTTACTCGAATTGATTTTACTGGGAGTTTTTTTAAAGTTTCCTGGTATTTCTCAAAATCTTTTTTAAGAAGCAATTTCATTCTTTCAATAAATAAGGGCTTAGGTTCATAATTTTTCTTCATTTAAATAAGAAATAAAAATTCTTTTTAATATTATTGGATTATTGATTTTTTCTAACGGGATTTGTTAATTCTAACATAGGAATTACTACTTTTGCTCCAAATATCTTTGTATTTTTATTTAGATTCTCACCTTCCTTATAACCCCACCATTCTCTAATATCATAATTCTTATCCATTTGAGAGTTAGTTTTGTAAGTAGTGAAAGACCCTCCAAATAATGCTGCCATGTCTTTTACAAAAGGAGTTCCTGTTCCTTTGCCTGAACCTCTTAATCTAACTTTTTTTTCACCATATTCATTTTCCATAATTATCTCTAAATTACCTTCTTTTATCTTAAATGCTTGAAAAATAGTTGATGTTTTAGGGGCCCATTCTATAGAATTAGTAAATAAAGTCCCCCAGATCGAATGTAATAATGTTTTGTTTGCACACATTTCAATGGGGCTATGGTATGGGTAGGGCAATCTATTATATCTTAAAAACAAATTAATTTTTGAATCTCTCATTTCTTTATCTCTAATAATTGCGTGTTCTCTTGCAAGATCTTCTAATGCAAAATATTCAGAATCTTTTTTAATTTCTTCTTTTGAAAGTCTATAAAGAGAAAGCATTCCTGTTAAATCGTTCATAACATTTCCTGTTTTATGAAGTGTCTCAAAAATCTTAGTTGTCTCTTTATCAACACCATATTCCTCGACTAAGTTTGGATCAGTAAGCCCTATAATTCCATTTAAATAAGTTTTTATTTCATGAACAAATATTCTTGTTTGTTCTTTATTTTCTTCTTGAATCTTCTCATATTCTTTATTCTTTTTTTCTAAACTCTCAATTTTATATTGCATTTCTTTTATCTCGGGATATGCTTTTGTTAATGCTGAAAATTCTTCTTTGAGTTGAT
>CAZZFU010000048.1:0-2824 GCA_964653965.1 Candidatus Woesearchaeota archaeon | reverse complement strand
AATAATCCTGCTCCTGCCCATAAAAGGGGAATTAATGAAACAACTGCTGTGAAATAAGCCCCCATAATAATTGCAAATGCTCTTTTTAATCTCTGCTTTAAACTTAAAATTGTTTTTTGCTTTGCTTCATCTAAAATAACTATTTGATCATCAAAACCAGTACCAATTGTTGCTAAAATTCCTGCAATACTTGCTAAATCTAAATTCCACTGTATTAAAGAGGCAATTCCTAAAATAATTACTACTTCTGAAAAACTAAATAAAATAACCATTAAAGATGGCTTGAATTTCTTATATCTTACAAAGACAACTAGTGATGCTACTAATAAAGCTGCAATTCCTGCAAAAATTATGAATTTTACAAAATCTTCTCCTAAATCAGGAGAAATTGTATCTAATTTAGTTATTTCTAATTTATATGGGAGGCTTCCTGTAATTAGTATTGTTTGTAATTTATGCATTTCTTTTTGTGCTTCATCATAAGCAGCATCTTGGGTTTCTCCTGAACCAGAACCAGAAATTGAAATCTGAGTTGTTACTCTTCCTTTTAAGCTCTCTCCAATTAAAAGACTATCAATAAGATTATCATCTACATATAAATCTAATTTTTCAGATAAATAATTTCCTTGAGAACTAGAATTTATCTCTAAATCTTTTGTTACTTCTGCGTGTCTTTCTGCAGCAGCTTCACTCAAATAAACTGAAAACCTAAAATTGCAATAATAATTTCCATCCTGAGATTGGGAACAACTTTCTATTACTGCGCAAGTTGCATCATTTCTACAAACAGATGCAATATCTCTTTCTCCTCCAATAAAAACAGTATCATTTAGAATTTTTGCTTCAAACTTTCCTTGTTGTGAAATCATTTCTTCTAAATCACTAGGAGTTGCTCCTGCAATTTCAATTAACATAAAATGATTTCCTTCTAAATCTGAAACAGGACGAACACTTAAATCAGTTAACCCAAATTCATTTAATCTATTTCTTGTTATATCTACTAAATCACTAACTTCTTCTGAACTTAATTTTCTATCTTCTGCTTTTACAAGAGCTCTTGCTCCTCCTGCTAAATCCAAACCTAATTTAATATTTGTTTTAGAAATTTCTGAAACAGTTATTTCTGGGACTTCATTAGTATATAGAATTATTTCTGAGTCTAAAGTCGTGAATATAGTCTTTACACTTGTATTAGAAGAATATTTTCCTTGAAGAGCATTTGTAAAATCTTCTAAATTTTCTATTGTTTCTCCGTCTATTGCTGTAATTACTTGCCCTTGTCTTAATCCTTGCTCAAAAGCAGTTGAATTTGCTTCTACACTCTCTATTACAACTCCTTTTTTCAAAAAATTAGGAGTAATAAAAATTGAAATTAAAGACAAAAGAACAATAATTATTACTAACCAAATTTTAAATCCTAATTTTAATTTCATTTTCTTTTTTTATTTACATACCATTTAATTATTGAGACATTTGTAATCCAAGTATTAAGAATATCAAATCCTAATCCAATTACAAGAATTGTGAAAATTTGTGATAATATTTTTGAAAAAGAGCTCACAATTATGAGGGCTACTGCAAAAGCTAATAGAGAAGTTAGAGTCATTGTTATTCCTGTTTTAAATGCTCCAAAAATTCTTTCATTTACAGATCCTTCACTTCTTTTTAGAATTCTCGTGGTTAACATAATGTCTGTATCAACAGAATAACCAATTAACATAAGAAAAGCAATTATTCCTCCAAGAGACATTTTTAATCCTAGAATATCTGCTAAAACAAGAGTCATTAAAATATCTGCAAAAGCAGAGATAATTACTGCTGCTGAAGGAACAAGAGTTCTAAAAATAATAAAAACTACAATTGCCATAAAAACAAAGGCTATTAAAATTGCTATTAAAAGTTGTTTGTAAAAATTTTCACTAAAAATAGAACTAGTAAATTCTATACTGCTATTTTCATCTGTTAATTCATACTCCAAATAATTCTCTAAAATTTCTTTTGTTTGAGTTGAATTTGCTTTGGTTTCTAATACAACTGCTTTTTGCTCTCCTGTTATTAAATCATAAATTTCTCTTGTGTTTAAATCTTCTAGTTTATCTGATAAATCTTCTAAAAGTTTGTTAGCATCTAATTTATCTTGGATTGTTAAAGTTGTCCCTCCTGTTAGAGAAATATCTTTGTAAAAAATATCTTCATTATTTTGATAAAATATTCCCATGTATATTAAAGAAAAAACTATTAAAATTGCTGGAATTACTAACAAAATTTTATAATTCTTGTCATGCCAATTCTTCTTCTGTGATTCTATTTGTTCTTCCATATTAAATGTATTTTAGTAATTTCAATGCGCAGGCCGGGACTCGAACCCGGGTCATCTGCTATCTTCAAAGAAGCTTATGGAAGGCAGAGATACTGCCACTATACTACCTACGCACATACTATATATAATAAATATTAAGAAAGAGGTTTTAAAGGTTACGCCCGAGAAAGGATTTGAAGCGAGGACACCAAGGTTTCCTTCACATAACCTTCCTTATTCTTTTAAACCTATTTATCAAATCCTAAACGCCCGGAAAAGGATTTGAACCTTCGACTTCCACCTTAGGAGGGTGGCACTCTATCCAACTGAGTTACCCGGGCATAATGCGGAGTACAGGATTCGAACCTGCGCAGGCACTAAGCCACAAGAGCCTTAATCTTGCCCGTTTGTCCACTCCGGCAACTCCGCTTGATTTTAGAACAAATTTCCTATATAAAAAGCTTTATAAATATTGATTAATCTTAAATTTTGAAGACAGCCATAATAGGTTGGAAACACCTGTTC
>CAZZFU010000047.1:0-2835 GCA_964653965.1 Candidatus Woesearchaeota archaeon | reverse complement strand
GATTGTTCGTTTTTTAAATGTATTGAGATAATTTTAGGAGCAGGAATTTATTTTGGAGTTTTAATTTTAACAAAAGGAGTGACTATTGAAGATTGGAAATTAATTAGGAGTTTGGTTAAGAAACAATAATTTTATAATAGGAGATTTCTGTTATTTAATATGAAGATTTATGATTGTTTCATTTTCCATAATGAATTGGATCTTTTGGAGATTAGGATGAAAATATTAAACTCGGTTGTAGATTATTTTGTTATAGTTGAAGCCACAAAAACTAAAAGCGGAAAGCCAAAACAATTAAATTTTAAGAACAATAAAAAACGATTTAAAAAATGGAATAAAAAAATAATTTATATTGTAGTTGATGACATGCCAAAAATAAGGCCTTCTATTAGCAAGATAATTTCTCTTTTTCCTTATGGGCAAAGAATAAATTACAGATTAAATTTAGATAGCAAACTTAAAATGGGTCGTTGGATATCTGAATGGCACCAAAGAGGTTCAATTAAGAGAGGACTTCAAAATGCAAAAGATGAAGATATAATTTTTGTTTCAGATGTTGACGAAATTCCCAATCCAAAAGAGTTTAAAAGAATGAAAGAAATATTGAAAGATAAACCTTATGTTTTCTTTATTCAAAATATGTATTATTATTATCTTAATGGAATAAAAGATTATAAATGGGTTGGAACTAAAGCCTGTACTTATAAAAATTTTAAGAAGTTATTTGATTCCCATGCAGAAAAGTTTAAACGAGTTAGAAATATAAAAATAAGATTTAGAAGATTTTTTCTGAAAGAAAAAGATTCTCTAATAAAGAATGGAGGATGGCATTTTTCGTATCTTGTAACTCCAGAGAAAATGATAGAAAAAATGAAATCTTTTTGCGCAATTGAAGTAGATAAACCCCAATTTAAAAATATTTCTGAAATAAAGAAAAAAATTGAAATGGGAAAGGATTTATATAACAGATCAAATGAAGATGTTAGATATATACCTTTAGATAATTCTTTTCCAGAAGAGATAAAGAAAAACAAGAAGAAATATTCTAAATTTATCAAAGAAGTTTAATTCAGCCAACTATTTCTTTCTTTTCTTTTTTGTTTAATTTCTTTGTAATTTTTTATGTTTTCTTTATAAGCTTTTAGAAGAAGTTTTAATCTTTTTATAACATTTTTATGAAGAATAGCAGACCCAAAATGTATTATAGTGTATTTGATTATTTTAAAAATTCCATAATTTAACCATTCTAATCTTATTCCATGTTTTTTTTGGAGATACCAAATTTTTTCAGGGAATATTGTTTTTGTAGAAAAGTGCCCATAATGAATAATTTTTGAATTAGGAGTATAAAGAATTTTAAAACCTGCTTTTTTAGCTCTAAAGCAAAAATCACTTTCTTCTCCATAAACAGGATTAAATTTTTCATCTAATAAGCCAATTTTCTTAGAAACTTCTTTTTTAAACATCAAACAACAACCAATTACCTCTCCAACTTCTTTAATTTCTTTATTTTTTTCATTTATACCCAAGGGCCATTGAAGGCTTTTATTAGGATTTAAAACTCTACACCCCAAAATACCTATTTTCTTATCTTTTTCTCCTACTTCAACCATCTTTTTTAACCAATTTTTTTCAATAATTTCTGTATCATCATTTAAGAGAAGCACATAATCTGGTTTGTAATTTTTTAGAGCTTTTTTAATACCAACATTATTTGCTCCAGAAAATCCTAAATTTTTTTTATTAATTGTCACATCTGCTTTTTTAAATTTCTTTTTAACAAACTTTCCTATTTCTCCTTTTCCAGAATCATCTACAAAAAAAACTTTATAATTCTTGTAATTTGTTTTTTTATACAAACTTTCAAGACACTTTTGAAGAAGTTTCTCTTGATTATAAGTGCAGATTATTATCGCTACCTTTGAATCTTTCATATGCATTTTATAGAATAATTCTTTATAAAGATTATTTGGTTTAGCAATATGCTTTTTTAAAACTTAAATCATATATTTAAGACCAATAATCCTTAAAAATGATAAGATAATTTTAAATAGATGGGGAAAAAAGATATACTTATAACAGGAGGTTTGGGTTTTATAGGGAGTAATTTAGCAAAAAAAGCATTAGAGAGAGATTTTTCTGTAAGTCTTTTATCAAGATCTAATAAAAAATTAAAGAATATAAAAGGTCTTGAAGACAAAGTCCAAATAATTTATAAAAATGTTAAAGAAATAGAAAATGAATTAAAAGATAAGGATTATATATTTCATCTAGCCTCAACTGTTGATAATTATAATATTCATTCAGATCCATATCTAGATATAGATGTTAATTGTAATGGCACAATAGCATTGCTAGAAGCATGTAAAAAATACAATCCTTTAGCTAAGATTGTTTTTGCAAGCACATTTTTTGTCAACGGAAATTTGGAGAAATTACCTGCCAATAAGGATTCTCCATGTAATCCGCGCGGACTTTATTCTGCAACAAGATTAGCCGCGGAACATTTTTGTAAAATATATAATGATGTCTTTAATTTAAACTCTGTAATAGCAAGATTCACTAATGTATTTGGACCTAATGAAGAGGCAGATAATAAAAAGAAAGCAGCTTTTAATTATCTTATAAAACAGGCAGTAGAAGATAAAGATATTCCGATTTATGGAGATGGTAATTTTAAGAGAGATTACATTTATGTTGAGGATGTTTCTGATGCACTTCTAACTCTTGCAGATAAAGGAAAGAAAGGAGAAGTCTATTATGTGGGGAGAGGAGAGGGAGTGAAGTTTATAGATTTGATAAACATAGTTATTGAAGAAGCAGGAAAAGGGAGAG
>CAZZFU010000046.1:0-3054 GCA_964653965.1 Candidatus Woesearchaeota archaeon | reverse complement strand
CTCCTTATCCAGAAACAGCATTAAGTTTTATGAAATCCCATAATATTTCTTATTTATTAATTGATCCAACTGATATTGGAAAATATCCGGCATATAGTAAAATTGGAAGTGATGCGAATTTAAATGACAGATATTCTATGATTCCCACTTTTATTATGGATGCCTCTCAAACCCAAGAAACATCTGAAAAAGAAATAAGAATTTATACTAGTGGAGGTGGTTTTGTTGATGAAGATATAATATTTAAAAAAGATGGAAAAGAAATTTTTATTCCTTCTCAAAAATCTGCTGTAGGAGGAATAATAGTGGAATTAGGTAAAAATGAAAGTATTTCTTTTGATAAAGTTGAAGGAGTCTTCTTTTATAATGAAGAACAATTCAGAATTCCTTTGAGATATGTTTATTACAAAAGTTTTCTCTTTGATACTGGAGAAGGATTAGAAGCTTTAGTTTACTTTATTCCTTCTGTAGGTTCTTCAAATACAGGAGTGAAAATAAATGAATTAGGTACAGCTATGTATCTATCTCCTAAAGTTCTTCCAAGTTTGGTATCTCAATTGTATCTTTTAAATAATGCTTTTGAAAAATATAAAGGGGTGAAATTAGTTCATTCTGAGCCTAGTCCAATAGTGGATAGTTTATTAAATCAAGGAGCTGAATTAGGTGAATTTATCTATTACTCTGGAAGCCTACAAGGTCCAATAAAGATTTGGAAAATAAGTCCTTTAGAAAATATAATTGCAAGACAAGAATTCTTAAATACTGATGGAGAGTATGCAGAATACGATAATTTAGAATTTATCAAGTAAAAAATGAAGAAAAAAATTGCTTTGTTTCATCCTTGGCTTAAAAGCAAAGGAGGAGCAGAAAAAGTTGTATTAGAATTGTTAAAAGATAAAGAAAATTCAGTAGATGTTTATACTTGGATTTATGATAGGAAAAATACTTTTAGAGAATTTGAAAGTTATAATGTGAAAATAATTGTTCCAAAAATTGTCAAAATATTTTCAAGATTTTATATTTTAAGAGGTTTGATTTTTCCTTTTAGTCTATTTTCTAAAATTGATTTAAAAAAATATGATGTTCTTTTAATCTCTACTGCTGGAATGGGAGAATTTATAACTTTTAGAAATTACAAAAAAGGAAAAACTTATGCATATATCCACACTATTCTCAGGGCTTCTTATAGAGATGATATTAAATGGAATTTACAGAATAGATATAAATCTTTTTTATCTAAAGAATTTTATTTATTGGCAACAAAAATATACAGAATTCTTGAAAAAAAAGCTTGGAAAAAAATAGATTATGCTATATTTAATTCTGAATTAAGCCTGGAAAGAGCAAAAAGACATAGACTTTTGAAAAAAAAGGCTTTTACAATTATTTATCCCCCAATAGAAGTTGAAGAATTAAGTAAATTAAAAACAAAAAAAGGAAATTATTTTTTATATGTTTCTAGAATTAATAATCCTAAAAGGCAAGATTTGTTATTAAAAGCTTGGAGAAAATTTGTAAAAAAAAATCCAAAAGAAAGATTAGTTCTTTTAGGGAATATTGAAAATAAAAAATTTTTTGAAAAGATTAAATTAATGGTAAAAAGAACAAGAAATGTTGAAATTATAATAAATGCGCCTAAAGAGAAATTATTTGAATTATATGCTAATTGCAAAGCAGTTATATTTATTCCTTATAAAGAAGATTTTGGAATTGTTCCTTTCGAAGCTTTAGCATTAGGAAAACCTCTAATTGCTACAAATCATGGAGGATTCGTAAAATTAATTGAAAAAGTTCCTCAGTATTATAAAATAAATGAAAAAGAGTCTGAAGAAGAAAATATTGAAGAAATAAATGATACTCTTGAGGAATTTTTAAAGAGTAAAATTAAAACAACTAAAATAAAAAATTTAGGAAATAACACATATAAATTTAAAAAGAGAATTAAGGAAATATTAAAATGAAAGAACTAGTTTCTATTACAATACCAACATATAATTCTGAAAAAACTTTAGAAAAAACTCTAAAATCAGTAAAAAACCAAACATATCCTCATATTGAATTAATTTTAATTGATAGTAATAGCACAGACAAAACTTTGGAAATTGCTAAAGAATTTAATGCAAAAGTTTATCAATATAAAGGAACTCTTTTAGGTGCAAGAGAATTAGGTGCTAGAAAAGCTAAAGGAAAATATGTTTTATTAGTTGATTCTGACCATATTTTGGAAAAAACTGCTGTTGAAAGAGGAATAAAATTAATGAAAAAATCTGATATGCTTTGGCTATATGAAAGGAGCTGGAAACCAAAAAAATTGCTTGAAAAATTATATGATGCTGATAGAGAATTGGTACAAAAATATGCAAAAGATTTTATTAATCCTATTGGAGGAGTTATTCTTCCTAGGTTTTATAGAAGAAATCTTTTAATAAAAGCTTTTTCAAATATTCCTAAAAAGATACTTCCACTTTGTGTTGCACATGATCATGCAATAATTTATTTAGAAGCCTATAAATTATCTAAAAAAATTGGAAAATTAGATAATGCTATTTGGCACCAAGAACCTTGGAGTTGGAATAATCTTTTTAAAAAAACATACCGATATGGCGTTACAACTCGGAAACTTGTTGAAAATAAAGTATATCCAGAATTACTTCAATCTAAAAACAGAGGAAGAAAAATTAAATTTGAAGATATTGGATTATCTATAAAGAGCAATATTTTAAGATTTGCTAGAGCTATTCCTTATCTTTATGGATATTATACAGGGAAAAATAAAAAAATACCAGGGCTATAAAATGAAATTTCAACCATCTGTAGCAATAATTATTGTAACTTACAATTCTGATTTAAAACTCTTGAGAGGGTGTTTAGATTCTTTAAAAAATATTACTGATTATAAAAATTATAAAGTAATTATATCTGACAATGGGAGTACAAATGGTTCTAATGAAATGGTAAAAAAAGATTACAAATGGGTTGATTTAATTGAAAATAATGCAAATATTTATTTTGCAGGAGGGTGTAATTCTGCAATAAAATATGCTTTGAAAAAAT
>CAZZFU010000045.1:0-3078 GCA_964653965.1 Candidatus Woesearchaeota archaeon | reverse complement strand
CTCATTCCAGCAGGAACCATTGCACCAGCAATTCCTAAAAAAATCTTACATTCTTTGTCTTCAAACATTTTTTTCATTATAGAACTAGCTTCAGAAATCTTTCTAGCTCCAAAACCTAAATTTCCCATATTTTCAACTAAATCAGAAACCCTCATTTCTTTCTCTATCCTAATGTGTTTAATCTCATCCATATTATCTTGTAAAAACTTAATTTTAAAAAGATATGTATTTAATTAAATTAATGAAATGGGGAACATTAGCATCAATTAATTTGTATAAATGTGATAAAGAAAAGATAAGAAATAAAAAAGAAATAAAATCCTTTATTACAAAACTATGTAAAGAAATAAATATGAAAAAATTCGGCTCTACTAAAATAAAAAGGTTTGGAAAAAATAAGTTAAAAGGATATTCTGCTTTTCAATTCATTCAAACTTCTTCAATAATAATTCACTTTGATGAAACACAAAATAGAGCATTTATAGATATTTTTAGTTGTAAAAAATTTAATGAGGGAAAAGCAGAAGAATTCTCAAAAGAATTTTTTAAAGCAAAAAAATCAAATAGAAAAGTTCTAAATAGGGGATAAATTTAAATTATATAATTCATAATCTAAATCTTTTTAAAGAAAAAACCCTGTTTAAGAGTACAATGAATAAGTGGATAGGCATTCTTGCTGGATTAATTCTGTTAGTTGTTACAATATATCTTGCTGGAATGAATATCTGGGGATTTCGATATGCTGCAATAAGTGTATTTAAAGGGATGCTTATTTGGATAGTTTTCTTTATTGGATTATTATTAATTATTCTTGGAATAAGTGATTTAAAAGATTAATTTCCTAAAAAAGAGATTAATATTCCTTCTATAATTCCTGCAATAATTAAAAGAGGAATAACAATAAATAAAAATACTTTTAAAGAACTAATAAAAAGCTCTCTAAAGGATTGTTCTTTCTTTTTTTTAAAAATAAAAGTACCTAATCTTAGTCCAAGTCCTAAAGCAAGAAATATTGCAGGCAATTCAAATATTCCATGAGGTAAAATTCTCCATAAACTAAAAAATCCACTTTCTGCGACACTTAAAGAAGAAACAAAGCCTAAAACATATCCATTAGCAACAAGTGCTAAAAAAGGAAATATTCCTAAAAAAATTCCAAAAATCATTCCAAAAAAACTACTAGTAAAATTATTAAAGAAAATAAAAACAATGAGTTGAAAAACAGACATTTCTGAAGTTTTTTCTAGCAACTCTTGAATAAAATTAAGAATATAATTTAATAAAGCTTCAGAAGGTGAAACAAAAAAACCAACAAGAAAAAATATAAGAAAGATTCCAATTGCAATATAAATAAAATTTTTAGATTTTTTTATAAATTTCCAACTTTGTTTGTATTCTTTTCTTAAATTAAAACCTCTTTTTCTTTTTTTCATCTTTAAACACGTTGCCGTGACTCATTATCACATGGGTGTTTAATTGCTTGAGAAACCAAAGGTTTCTCATTGTTTTTCTATTTATGAAAAATGTTTTGAAATTGCTCTAACTTTATTAGGATATCTTCTTCTCAAATAAATTCCATAAATTAATCCTGCAATCAATCCACCAAGATGAGCAGTATTTCCTATTCCTAAACTTGTTGTTGCAGAGATTATCCACAGCACAACTAAAAGTCCAATAGCAGCATACTTTATTTTTATTGGAATAGGAATAAACATAACATACACAGGAAGATTTGGAGTAAGAAAAACTAAAAGTCCAACTAATCCAAATAAAGCTCCAGAAGCTCCAACAGCATAAGCATTAAAATCAGCTGTAAAAATCAAAGAACAAATAACAAAAAATAATCCAGCAATTAATCCTGAAATTAAATAAAACCAAAGATATCTCTTCTTACCTAAAATTTTTTCAACTAAAGAACCAATAAAAAACAAAGAAAGCATATTTACAAAAAGATGAAACACTCCGGCATGCATAAACATGCTTGTTATAAATGTCCAAAGATATTTTCCAGCAAATATATTCGCAGGTTGTAATGCAATCGAATCTAAAGATAAAATTTTAGATGAAATTAAAATTGAAAAAACTAAAAACAAAAGAACATTGATTAGAATTATCCAAATATTAAGACTCAAATTTCCAAAAAATTTCTTTTTCTTTTTAACAGGAATTCTATAAACTCTAACCATTTATCTTTTCCTTTTTATAGATTTATTTTTCTTAACAGGCTTTTTTTTAGCAGATTTCTTCTTAAATACTTTTTTCTTTTTAACTGGAACTTTTTTCCTTTCAATTTTCTTTTTAACAGGCTTTTTCTTAACAGGTTTTTGTTTTTCTAATTTCTTTTTCTGAGCCCTTCTTTTAGCTGCAGCAGCTGCTTTTTTCTTGGCTTTTTCAAGTTCTTCTTTTTTAATTTCCTTTAAACGTTGTTTCTCTGCTTTATCTCTCTCTTTATCTATTTCTACTTGAATTAATTTTAATTTTTCTTCTAATCTGTCAATTTCTTTTTTAAGTTCTCTCAATAATTTAGTATTATCTTTTAAAGAATAAACCTCTCCACATTCATTACAAGTAAAATCATGCAAAAGAGCATTTTCTGCACTAACTTCTATATTACACTGTTCACAAATATAAAATTCCTTGGTTTCTCTGCTTTTAATTTGATTTTTTAATTGAATTATTCTATTATTCAAAATCTCTGATAGAAATTCTAAAGATTTGAGAATTTCAATTTTCCAAAAATAAGTATACCATCCCTTTCTTTTATCTTTTTTTCTTGTATAAGAGATTAATCCTTGATCAGCAATTTTATACAGAATGTTTCTAGTTTGATTAATTGTAATTCCAAGTTTTTTTGCAATTAGAAATTCATTCACATATTTTTTTCCATCTAGCATATCAATTATGTCTTCTGCCTGTTTACCGACGACAATTGTTATTACCTCTTTGAGAAAAGTTTTAAGCATCTCTTTATTAAAAATAATCTAAATAAATACCTTTCGGTTAATTTATTAAAAAGATAAAAGTTTTTAAACCTATCTTGTATTTTATATATATCAAAAACTCTATATTAAATAATAT
>CAZZFU010000044.1:0-3136 GCA_964653965.1 Candidatus Woesearchaeota archaeon | reverse complement strand
TCCAAAATAAAAGTAGGTATCATAGAATATCTATCATTTGAATTTGCATCACTTCCAATTTTACTATATGCTGGATACTTTCCAATATCAGTTGGATCAATTAATAAATAAGAAACATTATGAGCTTTCATAAAACTTAATGCTGTTTCTGGATAAGGAGTTGTTAATAAATATCTTCCAACCAAATGATCCCAAAATGCATTTCCATGTCCACCATCTGTTATTGTTGCTCTTTGTCCAATATATTGAACCCAATATCCATAATCCCACCAATGAACAAAAATACTATCTAAAGGAGTATTTTCTCTTATCCAAGACATTGCTTGTTGCCACTGATAGTTTGCAGAAGGACCAGTATATTTTGCTTGTGCAACAACAGTGTTAGTAAAACTAATGGCTCTGCTTATTAAAATTATCACTACAAAAATAAGAAGAATAAATAAAAATATTTTCAAAAGTTCATCTTTGCTTTTTTTAAAATATTCAAATAATTTTATAGTTAAATATCCCACAATAAAACAAATAAAAGGAGACATTAAAAAGAAAAATCTTATTGCCCCTCTTCCAGCAATTAACATAAAAAAAAGCCAAGCAAAAATTATCAATAGTTCACTTTTTATTTCAATTTTTTCATTAAAATACAACCAAATAAAATAAACTAAAAAAATTAAAAGTCCAAAAAAGTAAACAAATTTACTAATAAAATTAGAGCCATTTAATAGAGAAGTTTCAGATATTTTACTAAATAATATTCCAGAAATCATTAATATCCATGTAAAAGAAAATAAAATTCGATGTTTTTTTCTAGATATTCCTGAAGACATAGCAATTCCAACAAAAACCATCCCAGAATAAAATAACCAAAAAAAGAATTTTCCTACTTGATTCATCCAATTATTAAGATAAGGTTGTGCATTTTCAGCAACAGTTGAACCAATTCTATCATTTCCAAAAGGATCTAGCATTCCTGAAATAAATCCAAAAATAATAGAGAAAATATTTTTATTTAATAAAAGAAGAAAAATACCTCCTAAAACAAGCACAATTCCTGTGCTGATAAAAACTCTATATTTTTTTAGATTATCTTTAAGATATTTTTTTTCTTTTATTATTAACAGATAATCTATGATTAAAAAGAAAAAAACAAAAGCATTAATAATATTAGGGCCTGAAAAAAATTGTCCCATTGTAGAAGGGATAGTATAACCATAAATCATTGAGAAAATAGGAGTGAATAAAACCCATATAACATAAAAGAGAAGATAATTTCCAAGAATTTGATTTTTACTTCCTTCAATATTCTTTTCTTTAATTATCCAAATTAAAAAGAAACTTAAAGGAATAATTAAGAAAGAGAATTTAGCAATACCACCCCAACTAGCAATATTAAATGCAGAGAAAAAAGCAAGTAGAATACTTAAGAGAGATATTTTTATTAAATTTTTTTTGTTCTTTTCCAGAGGATTTGGTTTTTTATCTAAAAATTTTATAGAGAGAGTGTAAACTAATAAAACTAGAAAAAAAGAAAACATCCCAATTGATTCATGATCTGAAAAACCAGCCATTGTTCTATATAAATATAGTGGAATAATAGCTAAAAAACCACTACTGATTAAAGCAGTAGTTTTTGATTTTGTCAAAGAAACTATTAAAAAAAAGAAAACTATCAAACCCAATATAAAAAAGATTACAGGAGAAATTATATTCACAAATTGCAGTGAAATATCTGAATCAAAAATACTAAAAAGAGAATATAAACCAATTGTTGCTCTAGGAGTAAATTCATTTGTAAAAGGCAAATGTAAAGAAGGATATCTCATGCTATCATAAGCAGGCATATTCCCACCAATCATTGTCTCAGAGACTCTTAAAAAATAAAAAGGATCTAAGGCAAGAGGAATGTTTTCCCCTGTTGTAGAATCTACCAATAAAGGAAGATTTTGTAATCTTATCCAGCTGCTTCCTATTAAAATAAGCACAAAGAGGATTATAAAAACCACATTTAGGGTTCTTTTTTGAGCTAAAAATCCAAAAGTTTTTCTGAAACTTTTTTTAATCTCTTTTGCTCCTTCTTTTATAGTTCTTTTTTCATCTATCTTAATAATATTATCATCCCCTTTAATTTCAACTTCTTCTGAATCAGCTATCTTAATAATATTATCATCCCCTTTAATTTCAACTTCTTCTGAATCATTTATGCTAATCTTATTGTCTTTCCCACTTATTTTTATCTCATCTTTTTCCATATTTTATTTCAAAAGAAGAATGCTTTAAAAGCTTTGTTTAATATAAGAATAATAAAAATCCAATTATAATAATTATTATTTGGAAACAATGTATGAGCCAAACAACTTCTTTTTCTCTAACTTTTCTTCCTTTTTTTAATTTATTTAATATATAAATTGATAAGTGTTCTAATCCGTATATTTTACTATAGGGTATTTCCAATCCTCCATCTTCTCTTACTTTAGCAAAACTATGTTTTTTCAACCCTCCTCTTAATTTTAATATTGTTTCTAAAATATAGGGAATAAAAAAGAAAAGAGCTATTTTTTCTATATTTCCTAGTATGGCAATGCAAGCTATTAATGCTCCTATAGCATAAGTCATAACATCTCCTGGAAATACTTTTGCAGGATATTTATTAAATATATAAAAGGCTAAGAGTGCAGCAACCATGCATAGAGCAACCACACTTAACCAACTGTTTCCTGTAAAAAAAGTTACAAAAGCCAAAGCAGATAAGATTAATATTCCTTGCCCTGCTTCTAATCCATTATAACCTGCTAGAAAATTAAAAGTAGTTGTTGCACCTATAATTCCTATTGGAATTACAATTAAAGGAAAAAGAATTCCTAATTCAATTCCTAGAACACTTGATTCTCCAGCATTAATAACCATTAGAGGAATTGCTGCAAAGAAAATTAAAATTAATCGAGTCCTCCTTGATAATCCTCCTTTTTGCCATCCAAATAAATCATCTACAATTCCAACAATTGCACTAATTAATAATACAGTTAAAATAGCAAAGAGATATTCATTTATTCCAGCTCCATCTTTAAAATAAAAAGTTCTTATAGCAATATATAATAAAATTCCCAGTAAAAAGCCAAAAACAACTATTAATCCTCCAGAA
>CAZZFU010000043.1:0-3399 GCA_964653965.1 Candidatus Woesearchaeota archaeon | reverse complement strand
AACAATAACACTCATAGCATAATCTAAATAAGATTTTTTCATTTCTCCAGATACTTCTGAGTTAACTACCCCTTTTTCCATGTCTTTTATTTCAGATTCATCTGATGATTTTGGTGTCATTTTTCTTCTCCTGCTTCTTTAATTAATTCCGAAGATGATTGTATTTTGTTTCCTAAACCATCAATAATTTTAATTCCTAATTTATTACAAATTTCTGCTTCTGGAATCTCTTTATTATATCTATCTCCTCCATTTGCAAAAATATCTGGTTTTACTAATTCAAGGGACTTACAAACACTTTTATCTTCATCAATACTTATAATCACTTCATCTACTGCTCTTAATTCTTCTAAAATCTTTTTTCTTTCTTCTGCAGACATAAAAGGTTTTCCTTTTTTCATTGCAGTTTGTTTATCATTATTTAAAATTACAATTAATTTATCTCCAAGTTCTCTTGCTAATCTAAATAATTCAATATGTCCTACATGTAAAGGATCAAAATATCCACTAACAGCAACAATTGTCATGCTACGTCTTCTCCTTTTTTATCTAAATACTCCATTAATTCTTCTTCTGTTAATTCTTTTTCTTTAATATCTTTTCCTGTCCATCCACATTTTCTACACTTCCATTGTTTTCCTGTATTGCTCTCTTCTTCTGAATCACTATTACTCAAGATAATTCCAACTTCATCACTTTCACATTTAGGACATTCTCGAATCTTGAAGGTTTTACTTACTTTCTTCTCTTTTTTGATTCCTTTTGCTTTTTCATAATCAGCTTTTGAATCATATCCTTCTAATATCCAATCTGGTGTTTTCATTTTATTTTTTTATTTTTTAATTTAGTTTTAACAGGAAATATATGTCCATAATATCCACATTTATTACATATCCATTTTTGAGGTGCTCCTGCTGATAATAAAACATTCATTTCTTTTCTAACATCTTCTGATTTACATTTTGGACAAATTCTTTTATCATTCATTTTAATTAGGCTTAACTCCTATTTTAAAGGAAGTTTCATAAAAGAAACCTTGGTGTCTTTTATACATCCAACTCAGCCTCCTTTGCATTTTCTGAAATAAAATCTTTTCTTCCCTGAACATCATCACCCATAAGCATTGAAAAAATTCTATCTGCTTCAACAGCATCTTCAATATATATTTTTTTGATTTTTCTTGTTTTAGGATTCATTGTTGTTTCCCAAAGTTGTTGCGAACCCATTTCTCCCAAACCTT
The DNA here is from genome assembly GCA_964653965.1 of Candidatus Woesearchaeota archaeon. Taxonomy (GTDB): domain Archaea; phylum Nanobdellota; class Nanobdellia; order Pacearchaeales; family GW2011-AR1; genus JAFCEV01. The sequence goes on along the minus strand of CAZZFU010000043.1, from coordinate 2,159 downwards.
TAAATCTCGTCACATTTGTTGTGCTTAATCTTTCCATTGTTCTTTTAAGTTCTGCATCAGAATAAACATAATGATCTTTTTTCTTTCTAATCCTATATAAAGGAGGTAATGCTACATAAACATGTCCTTTCTTAATTAATTCAGGCATAAATCTAAAAAAGAAAGTCAATAATAAAGTCTTAATATGCTCTCCATCAACATCAGCATCAGTCATAATTACAATTTTATTATATCTCAACCTAGATAAATCAAAATTTTCTCCTACTCCTGTTCCAATTGCAGTAATCATGTTTGCAATTTCTTCACTGGATAATGCTTTTATAGGATTTGCTTTTTCAACATTTAAAATTTTTCCTTTCAAAGGGAGAATAGCTTGAATCTCCTTGTTTCTTGCATCTTTTGCAGTTCCAGCTGCAGATAATCCCTCTACAATATAAAGTTCTGTATTATCTGATTTTTTATTTGAACAATCAGCTAATTTACCAGGTAAACCACCTAATGAAAATGCATTTTTTCTTCTAACTAATTCTTTTGCTTTTTTAGCAGCTAATCTTGCTCTAGCAGCTTCGGCAACTTTAGAAACTATTTTATTTGCAATAGTTGGATTTTCCTCAAAAAACTCTGACAAAGCAGAAGTTACAGCAGAATCAACAAAACCTTTTACTTCTGAATTACCTAATTTTGTTTTTGTCTGTCCTTCAAATTGAGGCTCTGGAATTTTGACACTCACTATTGCTGTTAAACCTTCTCGAGTATCATCTCCAGATAAACTTCCGTTTTTTAGAGTTCCTTTACTTTTTCCATAATCATTTATTACCCTTGTTAAAGCTGTTTTAAAACCAGAAACATGAGTTCCTCCTTCAATAGTATTAATAGTATTCACAAATCCAAAAATATTATCTTGATAACTTCTGTTATATTGAATTACAATATCTAGAACAGTGCCATTTGTTTCTCTCTTAAAATAAATTGGCTTATGAAGAACCTCTTTTGACTTATTAATCCATTTTACAAATTCTATTAAACCACCAGAAGCAAAAAATTCAAGTTTTTTATTATTAATTTTATCTTCTAGAATTATTTTAAGTCCTGCATTTAAAAAAGTAACCTCTCTAAATCTTGTTTCTAAAACTTTATAATCAAAATCTGTTTCAGAAAAGATAGTATCATCTGGGAAAAAAGTTATAATTGTTCCTGTATCATTTGTTTTTCCTGTAATTTTTAATTTTGCCCTTGTTTTTCCTCTTGAATATTCCTGAGAATAAATTTTTCCATCTCTCTTTATATTTACAACTAATTTTTTAGATAAGGCATTTACAACAGAAATACCTACTCCATGTAATCCTCCTGAAATCATATAAGATTTTTTGTCAAATTTTCCTCCTGCGTGTAATTTTGTTAAAGCAACTTCAACAGCAGGAAGTTTATGAGTAGGATGTTTATCAACAGGAATTCCTCTTCCATCATCTTCAACAGTTACAGAACCATCTTTGTTTAAAATAACTTTAATTTTCTTACAATATCCTGCTAGTGCTTCATCCACTGAATTATCAACTGCTTCGTAAATCAAATGATGCAAACCACTCTTACCAGTAGAACCAATATACATTGCAGGTCTTTTTCTTACTCCTTCAAGTCCTTCTAAAACTCGAATTTTTGATGCATCATATTTTTCTTCTGCCATTTTTCATTGTTTTCTATTTTGGATAGCTTTTGCTAAATGTTTAATTTTGGTATTGATTTTGAGCAAAAATCTGCCCTAGATTTTCCTTAATTCCTACTAGAAAAAAGTTAATTTACTTTATAAATCTTTCTGCTTAAAAATTGAATTTGTCGTCGATAAAATATAAAAAATGTTAAATTAGTTAAAACTTGTTCAAAACTAATAATTAGATTCAAAAGCACCTAAATTAGGAGTACTTCCATAATAATTAATATAATGAGAAGAACAGAGACTCCAATAGCAATAAATACAGTAGTTCTACCCCCCCTTTATCCATGAATAATACAATTAAAAAACATTTATTAATTTAATTATTTTAGAAAAGTTGATTAATAGAATTTAATCCTTCTTGAACTATTTTTTCTCCGGCACCTATTTCAAGATAAGTTACATAATTACCTCCATAATTGTCTCCTTTATCTCCAGCTGCTTTTAT
>CAZZFU010000042.1:0-3418 GCA_964653965.1 Candidatus Woesearchaeota archaeon | reverse complement strand
TTTGTATATAGAAGAAGAGCAGATGGATTAGCTATTTTTAATACTGATTTAATTGATGAAAAATTAAAAGAAGGAATTGAATATTTATCTAAATTTGAACCAGAAGATATTATTTTGGTTTGCAAAAGACAGGCTGGATGGAGAGTTGCTGAAAAATTTTCAGAATTAACAGGAATAAGAGTATTTACTAAAAAATATCCTGCAGGAATTTTAACAAATACTGATTTAGAAGATTTTTTTGAAAATGAATTAACTATTGTTACTGATTCTTGGCTTGATAAAAATGCTTTGAATGATACAATTAATGTTAATAAAAAAGTTTTAATGATATGTGATACAAATAATTTTGCAAAAAGTGCAGACCAAATTATAATTGGAAACAATAAAAGTCCAAGAAGTTTGGGAGTTATATTTTATTTGTTGACGAGAGGATATTGTAAATCAAGAAAAATAAATGCTGAAATTCCTGATTTAGAATGGTGGACAGGTGAGGGAGATTAAACCTTAAAAAACAATATATTTTTAAAAAATATCTATTATATTACAACATGGCTTATGCAGGAGTTATTATATTTAGTTCAGGAAAAATTCTTCTCCAGTTAAGAGACAATAATAAAAAAATACTAAATCCAAATAAATGGGGAATATTTGGAGGAGGTGTTGAAAAAAATGAAGATCCAAAAGATGCAGCCATAAGAGAAATAAAAGAAGAATTAGGAGTAAATATTAATCCTAATAATTTGAATCTGATTATAAAAATTGATTTTGAAGGAGAAGAGAAAAATATCTTCAAAGCAAAACTTCCTTGCCCTATTTCAAAATTAGAATTAAAAGAAGGAAGTAAAATGAAATTATTTACTAAAGAAGAAATTTTAAAATTAGATAATTCTGTTAAGGGATTAAAGAAACTAATTTCTCTATTAAATTAAATCTGCTTTAATTGAAAGTTTTTTTAAAGAATCTTTAATAGAATCTGAAAGGGGTCTTAATTTATCAACACAGGTTTGATTAACTGCTTTCTCAAGAGAATTATGTGCTTTATCCAAATAGTCTTTTGCTAAAGAAACTGTATTTCCTATTGCACCACAAAAATTTAATTTTTTTATAAGAAAAACATAATCTTTTTCACTTAAAGAATTATTCAAATAAGAATTAAAATTAAATTCTCTATCTAATTTAGAAGCATAATGTAAAGGAATTATTGCTCTCCCCTTTTCAATTTCAGTAGCACGTTTTCTTCCATGTTCTCCTAATAAATCTCTTAATTCTTCGTAAATTCCTAGTCCAGTTCCCAAATTAAATCCATATTGTCTAACTAGTTCAATTTTGTTTTTATCTTTAGTTGCATTTGCTGCTGCAATAACTAAAGGAGTCTCGTTAAAAATTCCGTTACTTAATTCAATTGTTTTTATTTGATCATATAAATTTTTTGATCTTTCTAAATCAGTCTTAATCATGCCAATAACAGCCTCATCTCCTCTATAAAAATTAGGGAAATCTTTAGAAAATCCCTCTAAAAAAGGAAGTAAAAATTTTAAGCCATAATGCAATACATATTGAGAAGCTGCAAATTGCATCTCTCTTCCATATTCTTTAAGGTAAGTTGTTTTTTCATTTCTTTGTTCATGATTATCCATTGCGTTATCAAAAATTGCTCCTACGCTACAAAAAATTTCAATCCCAGAAGCTAAATCTATCTTTTTCTCTTCTGAAAAGTTTCCTTCTAATCCTTCATAAACATAATAAGCCATAATTCCTTTCAAAAAAGAAGAAGTAGTATTTCTTTGTAAAATAATGTCTCTTAGTTTTTTATTAGGTGTTTTAGATAGAGAAAGATAAATCTTTTTTCTAATCTTTTCCCTTATATTTTTTGATTGAATGTAAAATTTTTCATTCATTTTTGTTTTTTATGCCTACAACTACTGGTTTGTAACTATCTGTATTTTTTGTAAATACAGAATTAATATCATAATTATCAAAAATCTTTATTTCATCAAATCCTGCTTTTTCAAGTTCCTTTCCAATTAAAAAAGGGTCTTGGAAATATTGTAAATGATCCTCCATTTCCATAATTCCTTCTGAAGGCATAGAATAAAAAACTCTGTAAATTCCAATATTATCTCCAGATTTTATCCATCTCTTAGCTAGAGTATACTCTTGATTTGACCAAACGTAAACTTTTTCATCTAAATTTTTGTAATATCTTGTATCAATAATAGCTACTCCTTTGTCTTTAAGATGCTTATAAAAATTATTAAAAGTTTTTTCTAATCCTTCTTCTGTATCTAAATAATTTATTGCCCCATACATGCATATAATAACATCTGAGTTTCCTTTTAAGGGAAATTTTCTCATATCTCCTTGGATAATTTCTAAAGAAGGGTTTCTTTTTTTAGCAACATCCACCATATCTTTTCTTAAATCAAATCCTCTAGCAACATATCCTAATTCTGAAAAAAGCATGAGATGGATTCCTGTACCACATCCAGCATCAATTATTTCTTTTCCTAAGTTCTCCTCTTCTATCACCTTATTAATAAAATCTCTCTCTTTAAAATATCTCTCTTTTTGTTTTCCAAAGAAATACATCTTATCCACTACCTTTGCATGAATTGTTACTAGAGAATAATCTCCGTTATGCATAATTTTCACAAATTTCTGCTGCTTTTAAAGATTTATATTTTAAAGAAAAGCCATGACTTTTCTGGCTTTGCACCATATTTTGTTTTTATTAAAACAAAAGTCCCTTTCATTTTTTTACCATTAAATTTAAATTCAATTTCTTTAGGATTCTTTTTTATTAATTCATAAGTCCCTTTATCCCAAATTTCTATTTTTCCTGCACCATAATTTCCTTTTGGAATTATTCCTTTAAAATTTACATACTCTAAAGGATGATCTTCAACTGCAATTGCTAATCTTTTGATTCCTTTTGCCTGAGGAGGGGGTTTTGGAATAGCCCATGATTTTAAAACTCCATTAATTTCAAGACGTAAATCCCAATGAAGATGGCTTGCATAATGTTTGTGGATTACAAAGCGAAGGACACCAAGGTTTCCTACCGCACTACCTTCCTTTTTAATAACTGCTTTTGGCTCACCTGATTTTTTAAGGTTTCTCTTTGATTTATATTTTGTTAATGTCATAATTTAATAAAAAAACTACAATATAAATAAGTTTTTAAATAGGATAAGAATTGATTTTTTATGAACAAAATATTGTTTGTGGACGACAAAAAAGAAGTTTATGCTAAACTTGAATCTCCTACTAATATGGATTATGCCCAAAATTTAGAAGAAGCAAGATACAAAATATATTCTAGAAATTATGATTTAATTATAACAGATTATCATTTAGGAAAAGAGGCTCCAAAAGGAGGATTAGAATTAATTAAAATTGCAAAAAGTATTGGAATTGA
>CAZZFU010000041.1:0-3427 GCA_964653965.1 Candidatus Woesearchaeota archaeon | reverse complement strand
ATGCAAGAAAAACACAGGTTATGAAAAGATTATCTGAAATTTCTGAAAAAGATTTAGTTCAGAAAAAAGAAGTTGTAATAACAATTACTGATAAAGGATATTGTAAGAGAATAGATGTTAAAGATTATAGAGAGCAAAGAAGAGGAGGTAAAGGAAGTATTGGAAGTAATTTAGCAACAGGAGATTTTGTAAAGCAATTAATTACTTGTTCTACTCATGATTATTTGATGTTCTTTACAACAAAAGGAAGAGTATTGTGGTTAAAAGCTTATGATATTCCTAGTGCTGAAAAATATAGCAAAGGAAAAGCATTGATTAATCTTTTAAATTTAAAAGATGAGAAAATTACAAGTGTTATTTCTGTAAATACATTTATAGAAAATAAGAAATTTTCTGTTCCTGAAACTTCAGAAGATAAGCAAGAAGTTACAGGTGGAGATAACTTATTTATGGCAACTAAAAAAGGAATGGTTAAGAAAATTGCTTTAAGTCATTTTTCAAAACCAAGAGCTTCTGGTATTAAAGCAATTAATTTACCTGCAAATAATTCTGATATGCTAATTGGTGTTGAAGTTGTTAAAGCAGGGCAAGAAGTTTCATTAGCAACTAAAAAAGGAAAAGCAATTAGATTTGATGCTGATGCTGTCAGAAAAATGGGAAGAGTGAGTTATGGTGTAACTGGTATTAAAATGAGTAAAGATGATGAAGTAGTAAGTCTTGAGATTCTTGATACAGAAGCAATATTAACAATTACTGAAAATGGTTATGGTAAAAGAACAGCTGTTAAAGATTATAGAAAAACAGCTCGTGCAGGAAAAGGAGTTATTAATGTCAAGACTTCTGCAAAAACAGGAGATGTTGTAGCTGCAATATCTGTTAATAAAAATGATAGTGTAATATTTACAACTGCTAAAGGCATAGTTATTAGAACTTCTTTAAAAAACATAAGGGTTATGGGAAGAGCTGCTCAGGGAGTTAGAATAGTTAAGCTTGCTCCAGGAGATAAAGTGACTGACTTGGTTAATGTGCAAAATGGTGAGGATTGATTAGATTATATATTTTCTTATGTCATAATCTTTAAAATAATTCCTACGATTATTTTAATATGGTAGTTGAATGGTTAAGTTTTGGAGCTTTAATCATATATGCTTATTTGACTTATTTAATCACAAAAGACATTTATAACCCTCTTGTATCTTTTAGTCTAAAACAAATAGAAGAAAAGAAAAAAGAAAAATTTACTCATCTTGGATTTACTATGGTAAATAAAAGCAAGGTAGAGGTTGAGGTTTTTGGAAAGTTATGGTGTAAGATTGGGAATATGATTTTTGATTTTAAAGATGGCTTTTATGGAGATAAAAAACACTGGATACTGCAACCTTTTACAGAGGGATTTGGACATCTTTATTTGAAAAATCTAACAAGTCAAAAAGGGATTAGTCTTAAATATTTTGTAAAGAAGAACAAGATTTCTTCAATAAATTTTAATATGGAGATAAGGTATAAAAAAACAGAGGGAATATGGAAAAAATGGAGAAAAACATCACCCCAAAACTTTGTTTATGATTTTGATAAAAACCTTTTTTGGTTAAATGTTTAGAATTTTTTATTACTAAAAAAGAGGTTTAAGAATATTTATGATTACATAGAGGAAGATAATGGCTATTATAATTTTTAGAATAGTCATCAAATCTATAGATTGTCCTCTTTTATTTTTCTTTTTTAGCATTTCTACTTCTACCTTTAAATTATAAATCTCTTTTAAGTAATTAAACTTTTCCTTTGTATCTTCAGATAAGTTTCTAAGATCTCTTCCTATTTTCTTTAATATTTTCTCATTGTAATTTATTTTATTAATATAAGAAAATATTATCGCAAAAAGTATTGAGAGAAAAAGCAAAATTAAAATAATTATCTTTTGTTCTGGGATAAGAAAGACCGAAATAGCGAATATTAAAGAAGTTACTGAAAAGAATATTGAACCAAAATCTCTTTTTGATAATTCCATGAAATTTTATTGCTAATGTTATTTTTAACAATTATTATCTTAGAACATCTATTTTAATGAGTTAACATATAAACCAGACCAGTAATCCACCCTATAACATAAATAGCCAAACCGACTTTCCAATTATCCATCCTATTAGCTTCTTCAAGAACAGCAATTATTCCCAAGAATATTGATAAAATTATCATGATAACTAAGAAAGTATTACAGCTATAAGATAAATCTTGTCCTAAACTTTGAATTTCCTTACAAAAGGTTTTCATTATAAATATAGAAACTCCCCTTTCATCAGGAGAAATCCCTGTTTCTATTCCTATTGCAAAAAACATTCCCGCAATAAATCCTACAACTAAGATACTTAACCATATGGGCATATCTTTTCTTTTTCCCATAAAAATCCCATAAAATTAAACTATTTAGAATTTTCTATTCCTTTTCAAATCTTGCACATACAAGAGAAATTATTCCTAAGGCAAGTGAAAAAAATCCTATTCCTCCAAAAATGTAAGTATGTATTGAGCAAGAAATAAGTTCTGCATCTTCAAGAAGAAAGCAAGAAGGAGGTGCAAATAATAAAAATAAGGCTAATAAGATTAATCCTATTCCTAAAGTATTCCATTGTTTTTTATTCATATTTATTCAAAGAACCAATCATATTTATAGTTAATTATTTAAGTTTTAATCTCTTGTAATTTATATGTCTAAAAAAGAAATAAAATTAAAACAAGAAATAAAAAGTCTTGGTTGGGTGTTAATTCTATTTGGGGTGGTTCATATAATTGCTTCAGAGTTTCTTTCTTTTTTTTGGGGTTTTGTGCTTATTGCCTTTGGGATATTCTCACTTATTTCTAAAAAACAAGTTGTTTTGTTAATTTTTGGAATACTTATACTTGTTGCAGGACTTTCAAATATATTTAATTCAGTAATATCTCTTTATCTTGAAGAAGGAGGATTTAGTTACTTTTGGCTTATTTTTGGGGGTGCTCAAATTTGGTGGGGGACAACAGAAATAATAAAATATAATAAATTAAAGAAAGTTTTAAAGATTAAAAAGAAGAAAGTGAAAAAAGATTATAGTATTGCAAGTTTAGTATTAGGGATTTGTAGTATTCTTTTTTCTTGGTTTATTGCTCTTGTTGGAGTAGTTTGTGGTATTTTAGCAATCATTTTTGCAGTTAAACAAAGAAAAATTAAGATAACTGGTATGGCTAATGCAGGATTGATTACAGGAATAGTTGGATTAATAATTTCGGTAATAGTATGGATAATATCCTTATTTATTTTGGGTATTTATTGGTGAATTTAATCTTTCCTATTTCCCCTTCTTAACCCCTTGAAGAATTTTTAAGAAAGAAGAGGGGGCAATAATTTTATAAGAATACTTCTCTTAATAATTTCATGCATCTTAAACTTAAATCT
>CAZZFU010000040.1:0-3520 GCA_964653965.1 Candidatus Woesearchaeota archaeon | reverse complement strand
CAATTTGTACTGAAATAGATTATTCAACAGAAACTGGAACTCTAATATTTAATGTGATAGAATTTACAGTTTACAGTGCAGAAGAAACTCCTGCAGGAGAAACCCCCTCTACAGGAAGAGGAAGCAGAACAATCACAAATTTTAGTATATCTCCAGAAGAGCTTAAAATCAAATTAAAACAAGGAGAAACAAAAGAAGTAATTTTCATTTTGAAAAATACTGGAACTAAACCAATAACCATAAATATAGAAAAAAGCAATTTATTAAAAGACTTTATTAGATGGGAAGAAACTTCATTCACCTTAGGAGCAAAAGAGTCAAAAACAATAATTTTAGATGTTATTGCTAAAGAAAACGCAATTCCAGATTTATACATTGGAAAACTCATTATAAAAGGGGATAGAATAGAAAAAGAAATTTTAGTTGCAATAGAAATTGAATCAAAAGGTGCACTTTTGGATCTCAAAGCTGAAATTCCTCAAGCATACAAAAAGATTCTTCCTGGAAGCGAGATAACAGCCAAAATAACAATATTTAATTTAGGTGCAAGTGGTAAGGCTGACATAGAAGTAGAATATCAAATAAGAGATGCTAATGGTAATAAAATTAGTGATATAGAATATGAAAGTATGGCTATAGAAACTCAATCAAGTTTAATAAAAACAATATACATTCCAGAGAATACTGACCATGGAAAATATTTTCTCTATGTAAAAGCAACATACAATGGAAAAACAGCAAGTGCAAGTGATAATTTCGAAGTTATAAAAGAAGTAACTTCACAAAAAGAAAAAATATATATAGGGATAATTCTTATCTTAATAATAGCTATAAGCACAGGAATTTATCTTTATTTAAGAGAAAAAAAGCTGAAAAAAGCAGTAGCAAAAAAAGCAGGTGCTCGAGATATAATAAAGAAAAAATAAAATGGCATATCAATTCATAATACCAGTCTCATTAAGTATATTAGCTATAATATTTTATCTGATAGTTCTTTTTCTGTTATTTGAAATAAAAAGAAGATTAAAAGATAGTATTAATGTTAGTCTCACTTACTTGATAATCTCTATTTTCTTTTTAATACTCATTAGAACTGATGATGTTTTAACAGAATCAAATATATTTACATTTAATATACTTTATTTACATGAAATTTTAATAGTTATTTTTTCTCTCTTCCTATTAATATCTATAATTCATTTATACCTAAGTTTAACTTTAATAACAGACCATAAAAAGAAAAAAAGATAATTGCTCACTAAAATTTATTTTCTCTTTTTCTTTTTTAATTTTTTCTTATGCCCTAAAATTCTTCTAATTAGAAAAAATGCTGCTATTAAAAATAATACAACTAAAAAGATGCTTGCGATTTTATCTACTTCTCCTAAATTTCCAAAAACAGAAAGTCCACTAATAGGAGCTCCTAAAATAATATCTTCTTGAACAAAAGTAGAATATGTCTCTGAATTTAGATTGACTAGTAAACGCATCTCTCCTTCTAAAGAAGATTCAATAGGAATTAGAATTTCAGATTTCTCTTTTGAATTTGCTAAAATATTTCTAACATCTTTTATTTCTGCCACCTTTTTATTTTCTGAATCAAATAATAAAAATTGCATTTCTATTTCTTGGTTTATATTTGAAAGCTCTTCTATGGAATATTCTACTTTAACTTTTTCTTCTTCTATTCTTTCTACATTTAGAATTTCAAAATCTAATTTTTTTTCTATTATTTCAATGATTAAATCTCTTGATTGATTTATTTCTTGACATTGCAAAAGAATTTCTAAATCATATTTACCTACGTCAATAATATCTGATACTATTAAATTAAAAACAAAACTATATATTTCTCCAGAAGCTAAATTTTTTGTTTCACTGGAAGAAATCCAAAAATTAGAATTTCCTCCCTCACCAATAAAGCAATCATTTAAAATACTTGTTCCAGTGTTTTTAACTTTCAAAGATAGCTTTTTACTATCTCCTGGATAAACTATTAAACTTGAAAGATTTCCAACTTCTACTTCTGTTAATCCAGTTATAATTGTTGAACTTCCTCCGCCTCCGCCACCTGAATTAATAACTACAGTAGAAGAAGTGTCTACTGAAAAAGAAGAGAATTCAAAAGCAGAAGTCCCTAAACTATTGTTTGCGTATAAATTTAAAACATAATCTCCATCAGTAGAAACAGAAAAACTTGAAGCACTACAATTTTCCAGAGTAGTATTTTCAATTATTCCTCCTCCAACAGAAGTTTGAACATTATACCAACAAGAAACATTGTTACTTGTCACATTATAATTTAAAGAAATTCCTATTCTTGAAGTTTTTGTTCCTGTTGGCTCTATAATTAATAATGAAATTCCAGAAGCATCAACATTAAATTCTACAAAATCACTAGATTCTAATCCTAAACTATCATTTGCATAAATTGCTAGATTATGACTTCCTTCAGCAACATCAAAAGTAGTATTTGCACATCCCACTAAAGCTATGTTCGTTTCTCCGTCAATATTATACCAACAAGAGTCCAGATTATCGTCATTATCATAAACAATATAATTTAAAGCAAGAGATTCATTTTCAGTATATAATTGATTTTGAGGGTCAATTAAATTAATTGCAGGTGCAGAGTTTAACACAGTATAATCAATTGAAACATTATATAATTCAGGAGAGTAATCTGAATTGTCTGTTAAAAAATATGCTTTATATTGAAAATATTGATTATTAGAAACATTTAAAGTCTCTCCAGAAAAATCTATATAATATGTATTCAAAGTTCCATCTGGTCCTATAAAAGAACTCCAACTTGAATTATCCTCATCTGAACGAGATTGGAATTTTAAATCTGTAGGTGAAGAAGTATAATTAATCTCAACATGAGCCCAGTCAGTTGAATAAAAATCATTTTGACTTGCTGTAGGATGAGTGCACCGCATTTGTAAATTATTTATTTCACTAACTGTATCAACATCTGAATTTGCTTTTAAATCACATTCAAACCTTGTATTCTCTACAGCATCTTGCACACAAACTTCTAAATCCCAACTAGTCCCATTATCTCTTGAAACCTGAAATCCAATTTGTGCCCCATTATCTATCCATTTAACATCACAATATCCAAATACAGAATCAACTGTTGCATCTGAGAAGAGAGTATCATTCCATACTTGTACTTCTACTCTTTCCCAAGTATCAGTTCCATCTAATATACTTACTTTAGAAGTTATATCTTTTCCAGATTCATCTTCTGCATAAGTTGGATTAAAAATTAATAAGTTTGGCAACGTTGGTAAAAATTCACTCCAAGAAATATTATTCCACACAGCATCACCTTCAGCATCGAAAATCTTACTTGTATAGGTTCCAGAAGTTTGCCCCGAACTTAATCTAACATGATTAGTATACCATTCTGTATTATTATAAACACCCTCATTAAAACTTGCTTGTTCTGTTTGGTCAAAAACAGCAAATCCAGTAAATCTATTTCCAATAAAAAGCAAAAAAATAAAGATAA
>CAZZFU010000039.1:0-3588 GCA_964653965.1 Candidatus Woesearchaeota archaeon | reverse complement strand
ATTTCACAGCAGTTGTTTCATTAATTCCCCTTTTATGGGCAGGAGCAGGATTATTCAAGGGCTTTGCAATAACAACAATAATTGGAATAAGTGTGGGGGTTTTCATAACTCGTCCTGCATTTAGTCAAATCATTAGAAGAATTGAGAAATAGGTTTATTTCATAAAACATTAAACTCTTTCAAAAAAACCAGCCCTTATTATATTTCCTTTCTTTAATAAGTGAATTAAGTCATCCATTTTGACATTTTCGTATAACGCCCTTTTATTTGGAGAATCATTAATAATTTTGAGAGGAGTATATCCTTTAGAACGCATTAAATTTAAATATGGTTTGTCTTGAGTTATTAGGTACTTCACCTTGAACCCATTTTCTTTTAAAGATTTAATTTTTTTTGTAAAATCCCTTTTAGGGGTATATTTGTAAAAATGAAATTCCACCATTATCCTTAAAGGTTTATTGCTTTTAATTAAAGAACCCATACCAGAAAAAACCTCGTATTCAAACCCTTCTATATCCATTCTTATGAAGTCTGGCCCTTTTCTTTTTTTGAAAAAATTATCAATAGTTGTAGTGTTTATTAATTTAGTTTTACCTTTAAAATCTTTTTCTTTAATTAAGCTATTTATATTTGATTCTTCTTCCAAATAAATTTCTGCTTTTCCTATTTTGTTAGATAAAGCCATTTCATAAGTTTCAATATTCTTAAAGTTATTCCTTTTTATCGCTTTTTTTAAGATATCCATATTTCTTATATCAGGTTCAAAAGCATAAATTTTTCCTATGGTTTTTTGAGCTTCTAAGAGTGCATAATAACCTATATTTGCCCCAGCCTCTAAACAAATATCTTCATTTTTAATCTCTTTTTTCATTATTTCTGTTTCTAATATTTCTCTAGAACCCATAACATATAATCCTTTAGAAATGCCCTCTGTTTTAAAATCTAAAAGAAGATAATAGCCATTAATTTTTATCCATTTTCGCTTCACATTAAATGGTTCATAAACACATTTCATAATTAAATATCTCTTTATTATTTTTAAACCTTGAAAAAGGCCATGCTTTTTAAAAAAAACACTTAAATCTTTCATCAAAGTCTGTAAATTTTATTGTTTATAAAACTTTTGAGGAAATTAAAAAAATTTCTCTTCAAAAAAGATAATTTTTTCACCATTTTAAATCAGCAAGATAATTTATTAATGCGAAAAGTTCTAAGGAATGTTTATAATTTTTTATCGGAATCAACCCTCCCCTAATTATCCTATAAAGATTATAGTCTTTATGAAGCATTTTCCAAAAATCTTTAAAAAAAACTCTTGAATCTATGTTACTCCCTCCAAATTCAAATTGGATTCTTTTTATTTTCTTTTGTTTTAACATATTTTTTGCTCCTTTAAGGACATTTAATTCATTTCCTTCAACATCAATTTTTAGCAAATCTATTTCTTTAATTGAATTTTTTTTACAGAATGAATCCACAGTTTCAATTTTAACTTTTTCTTTTTTATTAAATAAGATGTTCATATGTTCTAAATTACGATTATGCAAACTAGCCAATCCTGAATTTTTTTCATTATAAAATAAAATCTCGGTTTTATTTTTTCTACCAAAGCCGATATTATGTAAATGAATTCCTTTAAAATTTTTTAAATTATTTTTGAGGGTTTCAAATGTTTTTTTTGAAGGTTCAAAAGCATAAATTTCTGAATTCTTTACAAATCGCACGCATTCTAGCGAATATTTTCCTATATTCGCTCCAACATCAAAAATAACTAATTTTTCTTTATTTTTTCCTAATTGCTTCAAAAAGGATGTTTCTCCATCTTTATCAAAATCACCTTCTCCATAACCCATTCCATGCAAAGATAAAAGATATAAATTTTCAAAAAATTTTTGAAATCTTTTTTTATTTATTTTTCTCATTACTTCAAGAATATTCTTTTTAACCAAACTTGTCATATTCAGATTTAAAAACCCCCATGTCTTTTAAAGATTTATATGGAAAAAAGTATAAAAAAACAAAACCTCTCAAAAATAGCATTAAAAGGTTCTACTTATAATTTGCTATCGTTATTAATTTTAAAATTCGGCGGGTTAATTTTAACAATAATTATTGCAAGATTGTTACTTCCCGAATTATTTGGTATTTATGCTCTTGCTTTATCCGTTGTAACTATTGCACTAACATTTACAGATTTGGGAATAAACAGCACCTTCTTAAGATATCTTTCTGATGCTCTTGGAAAAAGAAATAAAAGATTATCTAGAAGTTATTTAAAATATTCAGCAAAAATGAAGTTTCTTTTAATAATTTTAGTTGTAGTCTTGCTTCTTATTTTTTCAAAATACCTTTCATATAATATCTATGAAAAACCCCTATTATTTTATCCTTTAATTTTTTCCTGTTTATACATAGTTGCAGAATCTTTTAGAAATTTTTTAGGATTATTTTTTCTTGCACAAAAAGATATGAAAACACCAGTTTTTTTAACTAGTTCAATTCAAGTATTAAAAATTATTTTTTCAGTTCTGGCAATTTTAATCTTAACAAATTCTCTGGAAATAACAGGAATTTTCATTGCATTTTTTATTTCAAGTGCATTTACTTTAGCTCTTACTTTTTTTATTTTATTAAAAAGAAATAAAAAATTAATGTTTGGGAAAACTTCCAAAATAAATAAGCCCAGAGTAAACAATTACTGGAAGTATATGGTTTTTGCAAGTCTTTCTCTTGCATTTTTTGGTTCAATAGATACTTTAATGCTTGGTAAATTTGTTGCTTCAGAATATATTGCTTATTATAGAGTTTCATTGAGTTTAATTTTTACAGTAGCTTCATTATTTTCTCTGTCAGGAATTCTTTTGCCAATTTTCACACAGATTCACGGAAAAAGATTTGACAGAGGATTCCATAAGACAATAAGATACATTCTAATTTTGTCAGTCCCCGCAACAATTGGTTTAGCATTTATTGCAAAACACCTTATTTATTTAATTTATGGGGGAGAATATCTTTCCTCAGCGTTGCCCCTTTATTTTTTAATTCCCCTAGTAATTACAACCCCTTTAATTGCATTATATTCAATTGTTTTCCAATCAAAAGAAAAGACTAAATCAGTTAGCAATTCTGTTT
The DNA here is from genome assembly GCA_964653965.1 of Candidatus Woesearchaeota archaeon. Classification (GTDB taxonomy): domain Archaea; phylum Nanobdellota; class Nanobdellia; order Pacearchaeales; family GW2011-AR1; genus JAFCEV01. The sequence goes on along the minus strand of CAZZFU010000039.1, from coordinate 456 downwards.
TAGTTGCACTCCTTGTAGATATAGCATTAAATGTTGTTGTAATCTTTTTGTTTCTCAATAAACCATCTCAAATAATTGCAGGAATTGCTGTTGCTACAACTATAAGCAGAATAACTTTTTTAGCAATGCTTGTAATAAGTTCAAAAAAACAATTTAACTTTTCTGTAAAAGGATTTGGACTAAGAAAACCAATTTTTGCAACTCTTATAATGGGGATATTTTTATTTGGTTTCAATTATTTCATTGACATAAATCTAATAACTGGAATAATAGAAGTTATGGTAGCAGTTCTCATTTATTTTGGAGTGCTTTATATATTAAAGGGCATTGATAAAGAAGATTTTAGATTAATTAGAAGTTTGGTTAAGAAGCAATAATTTTATAATAGGAGATTTCTGTTATTTAATATGAAAATATATGATTGTTTCATTTTTTTTAATGAATTAGATCTTTTAG
>CAZZFU010000038.1:0-3688 GCA_964653965.1 Candidatus Woesearchaeota archaeon | reverse complement strand
TTGAATTCCTCCATCAACATCTAATCTCTGAGAAGGAGTTGTAGTGCCTACACCAATATATCCTGCTGTGATATTTCCTGTAGTTGTTAGATTGCCTGTTCCAACAATGCTTCCATTAAAATCTACATCAATCACAAAAAGTTTAGTAATTCTATTAACTAAACTTCCAAGAAAGCCAAAAAAACCAGTTCCAGTGGTTGTTATGTTATAGGCACCCATCTCCAAATTCTCATCAATTTCCACTCCACTCAGAGTGATGTTTTGCGCCCGAAAAGAATAAGGAGTTCGGGCAATTTTTGAGGAATCCTTTAAAGCACCATCTCTGTAATAGCAGAGATAATACTGCTCATCATAGTCAAGGGTGACATTTGGGAGATAATAAGAAATTATTCCCCTTGTGTCAGTAGTAAGGGTTGTAGAATTAGCATAAATTATATTATCACATGTAGAAGTTGTAGATATATTAAAAACAAAATCAAAGGTTCCAATCTCAATTGTTCCATTAGCATAAGTTGTTTGAAGGTTTAAATGAATATCATCTGTTATTGCTGCTGCAAAAACAAAATTAATTGAAAGAGTTAGCACTAGAGTGATTACTAAAACCTGACTAAAATCCCTCTTTTCCTTCATCTTTTTTTTGATTTTTTTGGAACTGATTTTTTTGATTTTGGAATAGAATATTTTTTGAAAATTAATTTGTTTTTTTTAACTGAAAGATACCAAACACTCGCCATAATATAATATTATAATAAAATAATAATATATAATAGGGACTAACTTGGTACTGAAAAGAAAGTAAAACAGTCCCAAAGCATAGGAAAAAGTAAGAAAAAAACAATTTTTACCGACGGTAAGAAACAGAAATAGGAAATTTTCCTACATTTATCTTACAATTTACTTTCGTAGGGAAAAAATAAAAACAATTTTACCTACTCTTTTTATATATTATATAAAATATAATAAGATTTATAAAAGGCAGTTTCTTATATTTATTATATAATAAAAGAGGAAAATGAAACAACCTGTTAAAATTTATCTTGATTCTGAAACAAAAAAGAAATTGTTACAGAAAGTCAGTGAAACAGGGTTCTCTGGAAGGGGCGCTTTATCAAAATTTATAGAAAAAATTGCAGCTGAAGACATTTGTTTTCTTGATGAAAACTTGAGGAAAATGTTAAAGACTATTTTCCCAAGCAAATAATCATTCTTAAGTAACTTTTAAATATCCTAAAAATATAAATTTCTTATGAGCCTATAGCTCACATGGGGCACCAAGGTTCCCCTTATGTTAACCCCTCCTTTTCTTTAGTGAAAAGAAGAAAGCTATAGGTAAAAACACAAGAGCCTATAGCTCAGCCTGGTTAGAGCGCTGGTCTTATATGAGAACAAGTCATAAGAATTGTTTATCTTTTAGATTACTCTAAGAGAGCCAGAGGTCCTCGGTTCAAATCCGAGTAGGCTCATAGTAGATTAAAATGGTAAAAAAAAGATTATATCGAAGCAAGAAAGATAGAATGATTGCAGGAATCTGTGGGGGAATTGCAAATTATTTTGATGCAGATCCAACAATTGTGCGGCTAATTTGGGCAATTGCAACTCTGCTTTCAGTTGGATTTGGAATTATAGTATATCTAATTGCTTGGATAATTATTCCTGAAAAAGGAAAGTAGAATAATTTAAAAACTAATATTTTTTATTCTAATCATACTTTAGTGTCAATTAATTTTTTAGGCACTATCTTTTATGCCCCCATAGTTCAGAGGCCAAGAATGCAGCCCTTTCAAATAAAAACTCACTGGGAGTTTTTAGAAATCCAGCAACCATGGATGATGAAGAAAGGCTGTGACCCGAGTTCGAATCTCGGTGGGGGCGCTTTTAGTAAAATTCTGGAAAATGAAAAAAATGAAATTCATTGAAATATCTGCAAAAACTAACTATGATTTAGGCCTTAAGATAGGAAAAAAAACAAAAAAAGAAATTCAAAAAATAATAAAAAAAGCCTCATTTATACATGAATCTAATAAAAAATTTAATTCTGTTTATAAAAAACTACTGAAAATCGCAAAAAAAGAATTTCCTCAATATGTAGAAGAAATAAAAGGAATGTCAGAAGGTTCAAATGTGCCTTTTGACAAAATAATGAAATTTAATCTTCCAGAGTTAATCAAATACAAAACCAAAAAAGGGAATGTAGAAAACTATGATAATTGCACAACTTTGGTTCTAAAAGACTCTAAAAACTCAATAATAGCCCATAATGAAGATGAAGCCCATTATCAAGATGTATATGTCTTAAAAGCTACACTTCCTTCAAAAACTAAAGTGCTAACTCTAGCTTCATACGGTTGTTTAATTGGAAATACAGCAAATTTAACCTCAAATAATCTATTTTATTCTTGCAATGCATTAAATTGTAAAGATGAGAGAATAGGTATTTCAAAAAGATTTATCACAAGATTCGTATTAGAAGCAAAAAATATAGAGGATTTTTTAAGAAAAGCAACCTTAAAGAAAAGGGCACAAGGTCAAAATTACATAATTGCTTATAAAAACAAAGTCTTTAATCTAGAAGTTTCTGCTAAAAAGCACATTTTATATGAAATTAAAAATAATTTTACTCATACAAATAATTATATTTTTAAAAAAATGTTAAAAATAGAGGCAAGAAAAAATAAAAATGAAGGGACTTTTTTAAGATATAAGTTAGCAAAAGAAAAGATTAAACAAGTAAAAAATATAATAAATCTAAAAAAAATTCTCTCAAATCATGAAAACAGGCCCTCTTGCATTTGTGCTCATGGAAAAGCAAAAAAAGACTTTAATTTAACAGTTGGATGCATTATATTCAAAAACAAAAAAAAGAATTCTTTAAAAATAGGGTATGGGCCAACATGTAAAGCAAAATTTAAAGAATATTTTATTTAATCTAGCAAATTATCCAAAACAAAATTAGGAAGAATTTTTAATTTATGCGCATATCTTCCTCTTCCATAAAAAGTGAGGACAGAGTTTGTTTCAACAAGTCTTGAAACTCTTTTGCCTTTTTCATCTAAATCATCCATAATATCTAATCCAACAGCATATAATCCTGATCTTTTAGCAACATTTAAACAAAGTTCAATCTCATCTTCTCTTAAAAAATCCACGTCAATTACTTCTCCTCCTTGAGAAAGATTATCTCTCCAATTTCCTTTAGTGGGTTTTCTTCTAAAAAAATGAATAATTTTGTAGGATTTAGGATTTTTAATATCTCCTAAAACAGCAACTCTTTTACTTCCTTCATGTGCAAAATGCATAGATTTTTGAGCTATAATTGGAGATTTCTCTCCTTTTGTGAGATTTATTAAGATTTTTTTGTAATTTGAATCCAATTTATTAATTTTTTCTACTCCTCTTCCACAAGATCCAAAAGGATCTTTTACAATCATTTCTCCTCCAAAAAAACCAAGAATTTCCTCTAATTCATCAATTTTTGAAGAAACAATTGTTTTAGGAATAAATTCAGAATAATTTTTTATATATGTTCTTTTATCAGCAGAATTATAAGTAGGAATTGGAGGATTAAGATGAAAAGTATTAATTTTGTTCAAACGTTTGGCAAAATCCAAATCAACAACATCACTCAAATCCATAATAACATCATAGCTCTCTAAATTTGAAGAATATGCAATTTTGCTCCTTCTAAAAT
>CAZZFU010000037.1:1862-3691 GCA_964653965.1 Candidatus Woesearchaeota archaeon | reverse complement strand
ATATCTAAAAAGTTTTTGAAAGATTTATTGGATGCAGAGCCTATAATAGCAAATTCATTATTTCCAAATAATCTTTGAAGATATTTTAATACTTGTTTTTTGTCTTTGAATTTCTTCATCTAAACAACTCCATTGCTAATTTAATTCTTGATTTAATATCCATACCTGCTGAAGTAGGAGTCTCTGAAATTTGCTCTTTTTGTCCTGCATAACTCGCGAGTTCATATAAAGTAATTCCAAGAAGTTTTGCTGTTCTTTCCATAGAAAGTCCATGTTCATATAATTTAGATGCTTTATTTATACTAGCTTTTCTAAAAACATCTGAAATGTATTTTTTCAAATTTCCAGAAACTTTTAAGAGCGAATTTCTTAAATTATCCAAGCTCTCTTTTATTTTTTCTGCATCATTTTTTGAAATAGATAAAATTGCATCATCCAAACATTTAAAGATGCTTTCATAAAATTCATTCCATCCAGGTAATTTTTTGTAATTTTCTCTTTCAAGTAATTTACTTATTGAATAGATAAGAACAGCAATTGTGATATTATCTGGATCATTAGTCAATGCAGCAGTATTTGTAGTTTGATTGCTGAGATTTTTAATGGTTACAAAATCATCTTTTAAAATAGCTTTTTTTGTTTCCTTAAGAATTTTAAGAATGTTCTCTTTTTCTTGCATATTTAGATAAAGAAAAAAGATTATTTAAAGGTTAATATTTTAATATAATCATGAAATCAGTAATATTAGATACTAATTTTATTTTAACATGCGTGAAGCAGAAAATAGATTTTTTTAAAGAGATTCCTGAAAGAGGATGGGAAATATTAATTCCTATTCAAGTTATACAAGAAATAAAGAGAATTTCAAATTCAACAAAAAAGCAGAGATTTAGAGAAGATGCAAGGCTTGCTCAGGTGATTTTAGAAAAAAATTTCTTTAAAGAAATAGATATAAGAGGAAAATATGCAGATAAAGGAATTATTAAATATGCTTTAGAACATCCTCAATTAATAGTTGCAACATTAGACAGAGAAATAAAAAACAAAATTCCTAACTCTAAACTAATTATAAGGGGAAAAAAGAAATTAGAGCTTCAATAACCTTTTTAAACCAATTTCTACTATAATTTTCATGTTTTATTTAACTGAAGTCGAAGACTATGTAAGAGTAGAACCAAAATTATTTGGTTTGCCTACTACAGAAGCTGTTGATCAACAACTTAGAGAAACTTATGCAGATTATTATGATAAAGAATTAGGAAAAGTTGTTTCTGTAATAGAAGTTTTAGGAGTTGGAGAAGGAGTAATAATTCCTGGAGATGGAGCAGCATATTATAATTCAAACTTCAAATTATTGGTTTGGAAACCAGAATTACAAGAAATAGTTTATGGAACTATAGCAGAAATAACTAGTTTTGGGGCATTTATTGACATGGGAGTTATGAGGGGGATGATTCATATAAGTCAGACAATGAATGATTTTGTGAGCTTTAGTAAAGCAAATTCTCTCCTTGGAAAAGCAAGTAAAAGAAGTTTAAAAGCAGGAGATTTATGTGTTGCAAGAATAGTTGCAATAAGTCATAAAGGAGATGAGCCAAAATTAGGTTTAACAATGAGGCAACCAGGATTAGGAAAATTAGATTGGGTTCAAGAAGATAAAATCAAGAAAGAAAAAGAAGCTGTAAAAATTGCAAAAGCAGAAGAAAAAGCAGCTAAGGGTAAATCCGGAGGAAAGAAATAATGGCTAAAGAAAAAGCATGTAAAGTTTGTAATAGAATCTTTGAATCAGGAGAAAAATGTCCTGAATGTAGTTCAAAAGAAAATACAGA
>CAZZFU010000037.1:0-1762 GCA_964653965.1 Candidatus Woesearchaeota archaeon | reverse complement strand
GAATCTTTGAATCAGGAGAAAAATGTCCTGAATGTAGTTCAAAAGAAAATACAGAGACATTTAAAGGAAGAGTATATGTTTTAAATCCTGAAAAATCAGAGATAGCTCAAAAATTAAATCTTAAAAAGAAAGGAAATTTTGCAATTAAAACTCGTTAGAATGCAATTAAATTTTTTATTAGGTAATTCAATGAAGCTTGTTAAAAAACCAGTTCCAGTGCAATTTGAACCAATTGAAGTTCCCATTATTGTTAATAGTGAAATCATTTATGGAAAGTTAGTTCCAACAGAATTTATGAAAGGAATAAGATATATTCCTATAAATTATATGGAAGGGGAGGTAGCAAGATAAAATGAAAAATATTACTAATCTTGAAGAAAAAGAAAATCCTTTGTTTAAAAGAAGAGAAATAAAATTTACAATAAATTCAGAGGTTGCTCCAAGTTATGCAGACATTAGAAAAATTATTTCTAAGAAAGTTTCTACTTCTGAAGAAAATATAAGAATAAAAAAAATTTTAGGAACTTTTGGTTCAAATAATTTCACAGTTTCTGCAAATATTTATGAATCAGAACAAGACAAATTAAATATAGAAGGAAAATCAAAAAAAGATAAAGTTGCTGAACCAGAAGTTGCACAAGAAGCTCCAACTGAATCTGCACCTGAGCCAGTTCCTGAATCTCAACCAGAGCCTACACCTGAGCAACCAGAACAAACTACTGAAATTCCAACAAAAGAATCTAAACCAGAGGAGAAAAAAGAATAATGGGAGTAAAAAAATCAGTAAAAAAAGGAAAAAAACCACACAAAAATAAAAAAACTAGTAAAAAATATACTAAATATAAGATTGAGGGAGATAAAATTACTAAAGAAAGAGAGTGCCCAAGATGTGGTGCTGGAATTTTTTTAATGAAAGCAAAAGACAGGGTTTATTGTGGTAAATGCCATTATAGTGAGTTTATTGGAAAAGAGCAAACTAAGGAAAACAAAGAGAAATGATTTATTTCTAAATATACTTTCAATAAGCTATTAATTATTTTTTATACAGAGTAAATCATCAAACTAGAAGAGATTAGGATTTAATTATTATATAAATTTTTATAAAGTTTAACTAATAAACAAAAGAATGAAAAGATGGAATTTTAGTTTAGAAGGAAAAGTTTGTCCTATTTGTAATGGTAAAGGAGCAGTATTAGAAATAGGAGTTCATCTAAGTAAAGGCATTATGCCTTGTCCAATTAAATATTTTCAGGGACATGGATATCCAACATGCGGAGAAGATGGAAGGCTTCATTTTAGTGAATATGATATTAAGAACAAAGATAGATTAATGAAAGAATATACACCCAATTAAATAAATTCTTTAAAAATTATCTTCTTTTTTTATGAATTTTTCTAAGGTTTCTTTCTTGTCTTTTAGCTGACTTAGAAATACAATAATTACTCGTAGAATAATTCTTTGGAGTATATTTTTTAGAACTAATTTTTTTAGGTGATTTAGAAGCACAATAATCAGTTAGAGTAATCTTTTTATATTTGTTAAGATTAGTTTCTCTTCCTCTTTTAGTTGCACAGTAATTTTTTTCCCTACTTTTTGTCATATACTCTGAGCCTTTAATAACTTGAGCTTGCAAAGGTAAAGAAGTAAGTGCTAAAATCCCAAAACCAATGCCTGCTATCTTTAAATCATCTGGTAAATTTTCAATCAACTTATTAGTTAAATTATTCATTTTAACTAAAAAAAGCAACCTAGTTGATTATT
>CAZZFU010000036.1:0-3870 GCA_964653965.1 Candidatus Woesearchaeota archaeon | reverse complement strand
TTTCATTCTGCAGAAGGAATTCCTGGAACACAATGGGAAATGACTCCAGAAGGAAAGAAAATAAAAAGATTAATAGCAGTTGATCGAGAATCAGGAGAAATGGTTCCTGTTGAAGAAGAAATTAGATATTATCCTGTAAAGGATTTAACAAAAGTAACTCCTTCTCCTCCTGAAGAAGAATTAGAAGCATTAAATGATACAAAATGGAGAAATGCAATTGACCAATCTTTTTTTAATAAGGAAAGAGTAGATGAAATTTTACAAAGAAATCAAGTACAAATAGCAAATTTATTAGAGGGGATACAAAAAGGAACAATTAATAAGGAAGATGTAATGAATATCCCTACTTATAGAAGAGCACATAATAATTACGTTGCAGCTGGTAATTATTTGCAAGATGTTCATAAAAATATAAATACACTTTTTAGTAGAGCATACAAATATGGAACTCCAGAACAAAAAAAAGAATTAATGAATATTTCTAATGAATTTAAACAAGATTTAAGGAGAGGAGGAGGTGCTGATCTAATGGCACAATCAGAAGCAATGCGACATTTATTAAATGAATTAAGGAGAGAGGATTTGACTCCTCAAATGTTTGTTCCTATTGAAGAATTTGCAGTTGAAAAATCTTCTCAGAGTTTTGGAAATGCTGCTTTTGAAGCTTATAAAAAATTTGGAAGCAAGGCTCCTATAATGAGTATTGAAAATCCTCCTGCTGGTGTTGCCTTGAGCACAGGTGAAGATTTAAGAAATCTTATTGAAAAATCAAGAGAACAATTTGTAAAAAAAGCAGTTGAAGAGGGTAGATTATCAGAATCAGAAGCAAAAAGTCAAGCTGAAAAATTAATTGGTGCTACATGGGATGTTGGGCATATTAATATGTTAAGAAAATTTGGATTAGGTGAAAAAGATATTATTAAAGAAACAGAAAAAATTGCTCCTTTTGTTAAGCACATTCATTTATCTGATAATTTTGGATTTGAACATACAGAACTTCCAATGGGAATGGGAAATGTTCCCTTAAAAGAGATGATGGAAAAATTACCTGAAAAAGATGTCAAAAAAATTATTGAAGTTGGGCCTCAATGGTTTCAAGCTTTTCAAACTCCTCCTCTAAAAGAAACTTTTGAAAGTATGAATTCACCAATGTATTCAACAGGAAGAGGGCCTTTTTGGAATCAGGCTATTGGTTTGCAGCAAGGATATTTTTCAGGTTATGGAGAAATGCTTCCTTCAATAAATTATCAGACTTTTGGAACAGGTTTTTCAGGACTTCCAACTGAGTTAGGTGGAAATCTTAGTGGAGGTAGAGGAAGATTAAGTGGAACACCAATGGAATAATTAAAATAAAAAGATAAATTTATTAATTAAAATATATTAAAATAAGAATGGCAAAGAAGATGGGAAAAAAGCAAACAGGAAAGATTTTAAATAATTCTCTAAAAACTGGAATAGAAAATTTTGTTAAAAAAAACCCACAATTTGCAAATTCTCAAGAATATCTTCTAAAGCACATTGATAAAAATAAGCTCCAAGATAAATATAATGAATTATATCAAGAAGCTTTACAAGAAAAAATGAACAAAAAAGAACTTAAAAATCATATATATTCTAATCTTCCAGAATATGTTATTTCAAAAGAATCCCTTGATGATAAAGGAAAAGAAATTATATTAAAAAGTGGATTAGAAGAAAAAACAGGATTTTTTAATAGATTATTTCCTGGACCTAAAATTAGAGGAGAAAAAGAATTGAATAATGCTGTAGAGGCTTTTAGAGATTTATATTCTTTGCTCAAATCAGGAGATTATTCAAAAAGAATGCCAGAACTAACAGAATCAATTTCAAGTCTTCGGAATTTGGAGGTCCTTAACCCTGCACTAGATATTGTAAGAGCATATGGATTAATGGATGATAAAAGATATAGATTTTTAAAAAAGGAGATTTACAAAACAGTTAGAGAAGAACCTAAAAAAGTCATAAGAAGTATAGAGAGATATATTGTTCCTGAAAAAGCTGCTGCTTTAATAATAGGGGGTATTGGTCTTGTTTTGATTTTTTTAAATTTAAATATTACTGGTTCAGTTATAGGAGGAAATTCAGCAATAACATGGGGAATTGGAGGAATATTTATGGTTATTTTAGCTTTGTTATTGTTTTTTAGACCTTTAAAAAAAAGCTTTAAAAAGTAGGATATATTTTAAATAACATAAAAAGAGGATGGCAAAAAAGAAAAGTTCTAAAAAAATTGGAAAAAACAAATCAAGAAAAAGCAAGAAATCTAATAAAGAGCTTAAGTTAAAAGATTTTCCAACTTTAAAACTCAAAAGAGAGCATGATATTGCAATGGATTTTGCAGTAAAAGCCTATAAACTTTTTGATAAAATAATTAAATCTGTAGTTTTATTTGGTTCTCAAGTCAAGCAAACTGCTGTTTCAGGTTCTGATATTGACATTGTTATTATAGTTGATGATGCAGCAATAAAATGGGATCAAGAATTAATTGCGTGGTATAGACAAGAATTAGATAATTTATTGAAAAAAAATCCTTATGCAGCAGATTTACATATTAATACAGTTAAATTAACAACTTGGTGGGAAGATTTAATAAGAGGAGATCCAGTTGTTCTTAATGTTCTAAGGCATGGAGAAGCAATGTTGGATTATGCAGGGTTTTTTAATCCTTTGAAAAGCTTATTAATTGAAGGTAAAATAAAATCAACACCAGAAGCAATTTATACTTGTCTTAAAAGAGCTCCGATTCATCTTGCAAGAAGTCGAGCAGCAGAATTAAATGCAATTGAAGGATTATATTGGGCAGCAGTAGACTCTGCACATGCAGCTTTAATAGCAGCAAATGTTTCTCCTCCTTCTCCAGAACACATTCCAATTGACTTAAAAGAAAATTTTGTTAATTCTAAAAAATTAAAAATGAAGTATGTGATTTTTTACAGAGATTTATTAATTCTTCATAAAAAAATCGCACACGGACAAGAAAAAAACCTAAAAGGCGTTGAAATTGATGATTGGCAAGAAAAAACAGAAGAATTTTTAGAAGTAATGGCAAAGTTGGTTAAAGAACTTATTGAATAATTTTAATTAAAAAAAATCTAAATTTCCTCTGTGATAATTCTGTTGTTTTCTGAGCTCCTTTTTTTCTTTTCTTTAATAATTTTTGCTAAATTTCCTGCAGTCTCTTTCGCATAAAAAGTAAGTTCATTATTTCCTTCAAAAAACGAATAATTATTAAAATTAAGAGGATTATCTCCAATTAGAATGGGGGTAATTTTGTGAGCAGGTTCATAAATATCTTTTATATTATTTCCTTGAAGACACCACTCAACTTCTTTAGGAGTATAATATCCTTTACTAAGTCCATAAGAAAGTAACAAATCTTTTTTGATATTCATTTTACTCACCTTCTTTTGAATTTTGCTTTCCTGAAATAGAATTAAAATATTGTTTTAAATCTGCAAAATAATTTGAATCTATTATTTTCTTTGCTACAGCACGTTTATAAGCTTCTTTAAGCTTTTCATAAGTAAAAAATATTTCTCGTTGATCTTCACTTAATTTATTAATATCAAGTTTCCCATCTTTTAAATTTTCTTTTATAAAATCATCAAAAACTTGTCCTTTAAGATTATCAGATAATTTTATTTCCAATTCAGGAGCAACTTTATTAATTTCTTCTGCTAAATCTTCAAAATAAGAGTATTTCATTGTTTCTTCTAAACCTTGCATTAATTCATATGATGAGTCTGAATCAGTTGGGTAAGAAGGTTCTCCAGCAACACCCAATCTTTTATATTCTTCTTTTTTAGACTTATATGCTTCTTCTTTTTCTTTTCTCATTTCTTCACTAGA
>CAZZFU010000035.1:0-4185 GCA_964653965.1 Candidatus Woesearchaeota archaeon | reverse complement strand
CAATTAAATCAGTATTAAAAATAGCTAATCCATCTGCTCTTCTTCTATATACAAAGGGCTTCATTGCAGGAGTTACAACTTTTGTACCAAGATAAATACCAGATTTAACATATTCTTCTAAAGGAATAAGCATGTCTGTTCTTTTCTTGATTTTAACCTGCTCTTTTAATTCTTCTGTAGTTGTTTCTTCAACTTTTTCTTTAAGCTTTTTAGCCTTTTCTAGAAGCTCTTTCTTTTTATCTTCAAGTGTTTTTTCACTTGGAGAGTCTGAAATTTTAATTTCCGAATCTTCTATTGATTTTTCTCCTACAGGAGCTTTTTCTGTTTTTAGAGATTCTTCTTCAGCTTTTTTCTCTTCTTTCTTAGACATTTTTTCCTCTGTCATGAGAATTTACAGAGAAATTGATTTAAAAATGTTTTCTATTTAACGAGCTCTAAAGAATTATCCAAATACTCAGTACTAAAATTATTTATTGTCTCTATTTTCTTTTCATATGTTTTTGGAATATTTTGTTTTATTAATTTAATCTGATACATTGCACTATGTCCTAATTCTCTTACAGATTTTACTTTAAATGCCCCTTTAAACCCATCTAAATAAATAAAATTATCTTCTTTTGGTGTTATATCCAAAATAATTTTTTTTGTAACTTTTTTTGGAGTATATCCAATTGTTTTACCACTAATAGCAATTATTGGAACGTGCTCTATTGTTCTATATTTCTTCTCCCTATTTAATCCAAAACAATGAACATAAATAGCAAATTCTTCATTTTCTTCTAAATTTACTTTCTTTTTAAGACCCAATATTGATAATAAATTCATAAAATAAATAAAAAAACAAATCTTTTAAGAATTTATATTATAGAATATTCACTTCAAACTCTTCTCAATATCCGAAGATTGCACTGGAATCTAGGACCCAGAAAAATCACTTTAAGGATTTCTCAATGTCAATTAATCTTTTTAATTTAGCTTCTCTTTCTTTGCCATCAATTCCACACTTGAAAAAATCAGCACCAAATCCAAAAGCCAAATCAGCTAAAATGTTTTCTTCTGTTTCTCCGCTTCTATGAGAAAAAATAATTTTTATATTATTATCTTTTGCAATTTTGCATACTGAACTAACATTTAATAAAGAACCAGTTTGATTTGGTTTAACAATTATAGCATTAATACTTTTATTTTCAATTGCTTTCTTTAATCTCTCATAATTTGTGACAATCAAGTCATCTCCTACAATTAAAGTTTCTGGAAATTTTTCTAATAATTTTGTAAAACTCTCAAAATCTTCCTCTGAAAAACCATCTTCAATATAAAATAAATTAAAATTTTTAATTAAATTAGATAAATATTCAAATTGTTCTTCTTTTGTTCTGTCTAAGGGAGGATTTTTGTAAATATATTTTTTTCTTTTGCAAAAACTAGAAGCTGCAACATCTATTCCTAAAGGTAATTTAGAAGTCTTTAATATTTCTAAAACATCTTTTTCATTTATAGAAGTCTGCCAAGCATTTTCATCATTTTCTTTACTCTTAAAAGTTTTATCTCTTTCTTTTAAAAGAAATTTTACATCTTCTTTTATTTTTTTATTCATCTCAAAAGCTTTTTTAACAGATTTTAAATCTGGAATTAATAAAAATTCCTGAAAATCTGGTTTGGATTTTCCTTCAGAATGTTTTCCTCCACCAATGCAATTTCCAACTAATCTAGGTGTTTTTTTATTTTCAGAATTAATTAATTGCCACACGTCTTTTTTTTGTTCTTTAGCAATTGCTTTTAGAACAGCAGACTCTAAAGCAAAGAGAGTGTTTGCTCCAATCTGCCTGTCTACAATATCTTCAACTCTTCTCAAATCTTCAAAATTTTCTAAAATCTCTTTTGAAAAATAATCTTTAGATTTTTTGAGAAATTCAATGTCTTCTTTTAGACTTTTTTTATAAGGGCTTTCTTCATATTTTCCGCAAGATTTTCCATTTGGAGCAGAAGCAGAAAAACTACCAACATTTGTTTTTATTGTTACTAATATTGTCTTTTCTTTACGTGAGTCTAAAATTGTTTTGGCTGACACGCTCTTTATTACAACCATAATCTAAGTAGAAAAAAACTCTTTTTATAGGTTTTGATGTTCAATCATCACCATTTTCAGAATCTTCCTCACTCTCTTCGTCTTCTGGTTTTGCTAATTCCATTATCTCTCCTTCTTTAGCAATTTCTTCAACTTCTTTAGCTTCCATTTCTTCTTTTTGAGTATCACTTATCTTTTTCTCTTTTGCTTTTTTGAGAATCTCTTGTTTTTTTTCTGGAAATGGTTTTTTAATTGAAATAGGAAGAATATTTGAATTGAGTTCTATTTCTGCAATCTTAATAGAATCAAAGTTTATTTTTTCTAAATCTTCTTTACTAATTTTTATTAACAAAGGAGCATTCATTGCTATTTGCAGAGCTCTAGCTCCAAGAATTCTTGCTCTTTCATACTTAGAAAAACTTTGTTCATCCATTTTTCTTTTGTTTTTCTATGCCAGAAAATCTTGATTTTCCCGGCTTAGAAAAATTTTGTTCGTTCATTTTATTATTAAAGTTTTTTATTTTAAAAACTTCTCTATTTTCTTAAAAACATCTCTTTCAATTTTTTCACACAAATTCAGGATTTTATAAAATTCTTCTTGTTTTAAACTAGTTTCACTTCCTTTTTGCAAAGAAGAAATAATTCCGTTTGAACTTCCTATAGTAACTCTTGCTTCACTAATATCTTCTTCTTGTCTTGTAGGATCAACAATTAGATTATTTCCTATTTTGTGAATAGTTATTGCAATAGGAATGTCTTTTGCTAAAGGAATTTTTTCTTTTGTTTTTTCTTCATAAATAATTTTCTCTTCTTTTTTATCATATTTTGGAATTTTTGCATTTTTTAAAGCAGCAATTGCACCAATACCTGCAGCATCTAATAAATTACCATCATCATTTATTGAATAAATATCAATAAAAACAGTCCAAACTTTCTCACCTTCTTTAATGCACAATTTTTCAAAATCAATGAATTTACTTTCTCTAATTCCTCTGTCAATAACTCTTCCTAATTCAATTGTAGGAAATTTAGGAGGTCCATTTTCAAATCTTGGAGAACTTAAAGGCAATAATTCTGCAGTAACCATTAAATTTCCTTTATCTGGAGAATCAGGATATGGTTCTCCAACATTCATTTTAACTCCAACAAGAACTTCTGTTTTTCCAATTTTAACTCTTGCAGAACCTTCTGCGTTTTTTGAAACTCCTGTTTCAATAAATATCTCTCTAAATTCATCGAGTTTTCTTCCATCAAATCTCTTTCCTTCTTGCATATATTTTTTAATTCTCTGTCCTGTTAAATTTGAGGTTTCAATCATTTTCAACTCCTGGCAATTCTTTTAAAGCCTTTTTCTGAACTTCGTAAATTTCTTTTGTTGCTTTTTTTGCAAGTTCAAGAGCTTTCTTTAATTCTTCTTTTTTAATTTTACCATCTAATTGAAAATGAGTTATATCTCCACTAGAAGTTAAACTAATTGGAATATCTGTTGCACCTTCTCCTTCTTCCCAATCTTCCTCGTCTTTATTAACATCAACAATTAATTGCTTGTCTAATTTTCCAATTGAAATACTTGAAACCATATCTCTCATAGGAATTCCTGCATGAGCCAAAGCCATTGCAGCAGCATTAATTCCAGCACATCTAGTAGAAGCATTTGCCTGAAGAATATTAATGTGAACATCCACAACCATATTTGGATATTTTTCTAAAATTACAATTGGTTCTAAAGCCCATTCTGTTATTTTGCTAATCTCTGTGCTTCTTCGACTTGGCCCAGGACGAATTCTGTCTTGCACAGAAAAACTAAGCATGTTATAGGTGCATCTTAAAGTCCCTTTTTCAGGATTTTGAGAATGTTGAGGATGCATTTTTTTTGGCCCATAAACAGCAGCTATTGCAATTGTTTCTCCAAAACTAAAAATAGCACTTCCATCAGCATTAGGAATAACTCCAACTTTTGCACTCATTGGTCTTATTTCATCAACTTTTCTTCCATCAGGTCTTTTAAATGTTTTAGTTGTCATTGTTTTTCTTCTCCTTTTCAAACCATTTTTTAACTTCATCTGTTAAACCACTTGTAAAAGATTTTTCAGTAACAAATAAAATTGCTTTTTTAG
>CAZZFU010000034.1:0-4413 GCA_964653965.1 Candidatus Woesearchaeota archaeon | reverse complement strand
ATTTGTAATAATCAATTTATGGTTAATGGAATTGAAAGACCTTTGGATTTGTTAAATAATTCTAAAGGTAAGGAAGTTTTAGTGCATTTGAAAGGAGACAAACAATTTGTGGGAACTTTGTTGGCTTTTGATATCCACATAAATTTGGTGTTAGACAACATCAAAGAAATGCAAAACAATGAGGTGAAAAGAAATCTTGGATTAACCTTTTTACGAGGAGACACTATTATTTTTATATCTCCTGCTTCAACTGCATTGAAAAAAGAATAAGCGTTATGCCTGTTGATTTTCGCTAGGCGGAATTCTTGACAGCTTATTACTAGTGGATACTTAAATCCTCCATCCAGTCCCTCCACCTCCACACAAATCATTTATTATCCTTTATTTTTATTAATTAGTTTAAGATAACTTTTATTAAAGCTAATTTCTTCTATAAATTATGGCAGATAAAATAAAAATAACATTTTTAGGAACAGCTGCTTCAATTCCAACAGCAAAGAGAAATCATACAGGAATTTTATTAGATTATAAAGGAGAACATATTCTTTTTGATTGTGGGGAAGGAATTCAAAGGCAGTTTAGAAAAGCGAGAATAAATCCAGGAAAAATAACACGGCTTTTAATTAGCCATTGGCATGGAGACCATGTTTTAGGAATTCCCGGGTTAATGCAGACATTAGCTCTTAGTGGATATAATAAAAACTTTTATGTTTATGGGCCAAAAGGAACAAAAAAATTAATGAAAAAAATGTTAGAACTCTTTGTTTTTGCTAAAGAGTACTCTATTAAAGTTGAGGAAGTTTCTGGAAAATTTCTTGAAACAGAAGATTTTTATTTAGAAGCAAAATCAATGACTCACAGAGTTCCTTGTAATGCTTATAATTTTGTTATTAAGGATAAATTAAGAATTGACAAGAAAAAATTAGTCAAGGCAAAAATACCTTCTAGTCCTTTGATTTCTAAACTTAAAAAAGGCAAAAACATTTCTTATAAAGGAAAGAAGTATTTAGCAAAAAATTTAACTTATTCTGAAAAAGGAAAAAAGATTTCTATTATTATGGATACTGGAATGAATAATAAAATAATTCCTTTTGTAAAAAATTCTAATTTATTAATTTGCGAATCTAGTTTTGGAGAAGATATGAAAAAATTTGCAAAAGAGAGATATCATTTAATAGCAAGTCAAACAGGTGAAATAGCAAAAAAATCAAAATCAGAAAAATTGATTTTAATTCACATAAGTTCGAGATATGAAAAAGAATTTAAATCTATTTTAAATCAAGCAAAAAAAGAATTTAAAGAAGTTTTCATACCAAAAGATTTAGATATTATCGAGATGTAACAAACCTTTTAAATAGTTCTTGAGATATTATTTTATATGCCCTGGTAGCTCAGCTGGATAGAGCGACTGCCTTCTATGCTTAGAGGTGAAGTAAGCAGTAGGTCGCAGGTTCGAATCCTGTTCAGGGCATTTATTTGTAGGAAAGAATTATGCATAGAATATATAGAAAAAGAGGACTGAGAATAATAGAAAGAATAGGAATTTTCTATGTTTTTTTATCCTTAGGAATTTCTATTGTTTATACTATTTGGGCAGTATATTTAGAGTCTTTTTTTCATAATGCTTCTTCAGTTGGATTATTAACTAGTGTATTTACTTTTTTAGCAGTTTTTTCATATTTATTGTTTATTCCTTTAGTAGAAAAAAAAAGCAAAACCACTCTTTTATTCATTTCTCTTTTATTTTTTGCAATCTCTTATTTACTTTTTTCTCTTTATTCTAATTTTTATTTAGTAATTATTTTAGGAGCTGTTCTTTTTATTATGGGTAGTTTAAGAATAACAACTTTTGGAATATTAGTTAGAGATAAAACTTCTAATAAAAGTGTTTCCAAGAATGAAGGCTTTATGTATACTCTTCTAAATATTTCTTGGTTTGTAGGGCCTTTAATAGCGGGTTTTGTTGCAAATAAATATGGATTTCAAAATGTTTTTTTCCTGAGTTTTTTGTTAGTTTTGGTTTCTATATTATTTTTTAGAGGGTTTAAAATTAAGGATAATAGAAAGACAAAAAAAATTGATTCAAATATATTTCGACTAATTATTGATTTCTTTTCTAAAAAAGATAGAGTTTTATCATATGTGGTAAGCGGAGCAGTTAATTTTTGGTGGGTTTTGATTTATATTTATATTCCAATTTATATTATTGAACAAGGGCATGGAACTTTTTTAGTGGGTTTATTCTTATCAGCTGTAATAATTCCTCTTATTTTTTTAGAATATCCTTTTGGAAAAATTGCTGGAAAAAAAGGATTTAAAAAATTATTTTTTGTTGGATTTCTTATTTTGGCTTTTATTTGTGTTTTATGTTTTTTTGTTTCAAATATATATGTTCTGCTTTTTTTATTAGTTTTAGCAAATGTGGGAATTTCTATGATTGAATCTACAAGTGAGGCATACTTTTTTGATATTATTAGTAAAACTCAGAGAGACAAGTATTATGGAGTCTACAATACTGCTGTAGATGTAGGAACTTTGTTAGGAACTTTTCCAGCAGCATTGCTTTTATTGTTCTTTTCATTTAAATCAATTTTTGTCCTTTTTGGTTTTTTTATGGTTTTGTTTGCTTTGGTTTCTTTGAAAATGAGGGAAATTTATGAGTTTAAACGTAAATAGACAAACTTTTAAAACTCCTTTACACCTAGTATTTTTATGCGGAGGTGGCACAGCGGCTACTGCGTCTGCCTGCAGAGCAGATTTTCGTGGGTTCGAGTCCCACCCTCCGCTTTGGTTTTGAAATTAATGTAAAATTAGTAAAACCAAAACCTCGGCCCTCCGCTTTCAATCCACCACATCCCCAGCCACCACCCAAAGTATTTTTTAATTTAAAATGAAAACTTATACTAAATATCTAACAATAAATACTTCTGAAAGAATATCATTTGTAAATATTACAGATAAAATTAGAGAAATTGTAGAAGAATCTGATATTCAAGAGGGAATTGTTTTAATTAATCCAATGCATATTACTGCAAGTGTTTTTATTAATGCAGAAAATAATTTGTTCTAATTTTTTATTATTTTCTACCCTGAAAAATTCTCTTTTTATGAAAGAATTTTTCGTTGATAATGAATCTGGATTAATTCAAGATTTTAAAGAATGGTTAGAAAAACTAGCACCAATGAAGAAAGATTATCATCACCATCAAACAGGAGAAGATAATGGGTTTGCTCATGTCAAGAATTTTTACAATTCTTCAAATTCTTGAGCACCTCAAAAATCCAAACAAATTAATAAGAATTTTTGGGTTTATGGAGGACAATTATGGGAAGAGAAACTAGTGTAGCAATTACAAATGGAAAATTAGATTTTGGTCCCTGGGAATCAATTTTTTATGAGGAATTTGATGGACAAAGAAATAAAAGAATTCTTGTAAAAATTATTGGAAATTAATTATTTTTTAACTTTTTTTCTAAATTGCCTTTCTATTGCTAAAAGAATAGCAGTTCCAAAAACAACAATAATAAATATGTAGCTAAATTTACTATTTTTTAAATAGCCTAATACTGCTTCGTGGTCTTCTTGGTCAGGACTTATTCCTCCTGTTAAACCACTTCGAGTAGTTGCACTTTCATCAATTGCACCTATTGCCTCTCCTGTAAATCCTTCACTTGAAAGAGGAACATCATTTTTTGAAAAAAGAACTTTGCCATCAACAATTACTTGGAGCGTATAAGTTCCATCTGGAGCAACTAATTTAAAATTTTTGAATTCCCCAATATCTAAATCTAAAGTTTGAATTTCTCCAACATAATTTCCAATACTTATTTGAAAAGGTTTTACATATCGAGTATTACCTATATTTGTTATAGTAAGTGTGTTTTCACTTAATTCAAATTCTATGTCTTCATTAGCATTTATGAAAAATATCCCAGTTGTAATAAATTCTTTATATTTTGCAGTTATTATTCCTTGTCCAAATGTTGCTCCTTTAAATTCAACAGAAACTAAATCATTTGAATTTACAATTTGTTCTATTTTGTTTTTTGAAGAATCTTCTAAAATCACATTTACATTATCATATATTGGATTGTTATTTTCATTTAAAAGCGAAACTTTTAGAGTTATTGGTTCTCCTGCATTAAAACTCTCTGATGTGGTTGTTACTTCTATTTTATATTCTTGAGCAGAAATAAATGATAATAAAAATATTAATGAAATTAAAACTATTAATACTTCTTTTATTGTCATATAATCCCTAATTTTCTATTATATTTAAGGATTTTGGTTATAATTCTAGTGCAAAAAACTATTTAAAATAAAAAACTCATTTTATTACATGAAAAGAGGAAAGTTTTTTAATAAAAAGTATATGGATTATGTGCTTTTATTTATATTTATTTTATTTATCT
>CAZZFU010000033.1:0-4494 GCA_964653965.1 Candidatus Woesearchaeota archaeon | reverse complement strand
TTTTGTGCATTTGGGGAAATTAATGAAGAAATTTATAGAAAATTAAAAGAAAAAAGAAAAACAAAAATTAATAATTTCTTTAGATTGCATCCTCCAAAAGGAGGAATAAAAAGCAAATTGCATTTTCCAAAAGGAATTTTAGGGAATAATAAAGAAAAAATAAATGAATTAATTGAAAGAATGATCTAAAATGGCTAAAAAACGTAAAAAATCATCTAGAATGCATGGAAGAAAAATGGGTACTTCTGGACATGGTGCTAGAAAAAAAGCTAAAAAAACAGGACACAGAGGAGGAAAAGGCATGTCTGGAAGTGGTAAAAGAGCAGATCACAAAAAAACACTAATTACAAAACTTTATGGAGGAAAATATTTTGGAAAACAAGGAATCACGAGTAAAAGAACTAAAAGAGATAAATCACCTCGAATTAATCTTCAGATAATAGAAAAAAATTTAGATAGTTATGGAAAGAAAACAAATAAGGGATTTGAAATTGATTTAAGAAATTCTAAAATTCTTGGAACAGGAGAAGTAAAAAATAAGTTAATTATAAAAGCAAAAAAAGCTTCTAAATCAGCAATAGAAAAAGTTGAAAAAGCTGGAGGAAAACTTTTTCTAAGCCCTAAGTTTGATGAGAATGGTGAACAAACTTCTTCAATAGAAAAAGTGAAAAAAGCTGGAGGAGAGATTATTCTTTTTCCAAAAAAAGAGGCTAAAAAATAAAAATGGCAAATTTGCAAGGTATTTTTAGTTTAATTCCTGAAGTTAAAAAACCAGATGAAAAGAAACTAAGTTTTAATATTAAACTTAAATGGACTCTAATAATACTTGCTTCTTTTTTTATTCTTGCTAATATTCCTCTTTTTGGTTTGTCTGTAAATGCTTTAGAGAGATTTCAGTATCTAGCGATTATTATGGGTACTGATTTTGGAAGTATTATCTCTCTTGGTATTAGTCCAATTGTAATGGCTTCAATTATTCTTCAATTATTAGTTGGTTCTGGAATATTGAACATTGATGTAAATACAGTAGAAGGAAAAAAGTTTTTTCAAGGAATTCAAAAATTATTGGTTTTCTTTTTTATTATATTTGAATCTTTTATTTATGTTTTAATGAAAGGATTGCAACCTGTTCTTGGATTAGGGTGGTTAGTTATACTGCAATTAATACTTGGAGGTTTGGCAATTTATTTTATGAATGAGCTTTGTGAAAAATGGGGCTTTGGTTCAGGAGTAAGCTTATTTATTGGTGCAGGAGTTAGTTGGAGATTATTTACAAGTGCATTTCAATTTATAAATCAGCAAGGAAGAAATTGTTTGTTTGATTTCAAAGGAACTCCTTGTTCTGGTAAAATATTAGTATTAATTCAATCAATAATAAATAAATATCCTATTGAATTTTTATCTGCTGCAGCTGCACTTGCTGCTACAGTTGTGATTTTTTTAATAGTTGTTTGGGCTCAATCTCTAAAAGTTGAAATTCCTCTTTCTTTTGGTAGATTAAGAGGATATGGTATGAAATGGCCTCTATCTTTTTTCTATGCTTCTGTTATTCCTGTTATTCTAGTTGCTGCATTAGTAGCAAATCTTCAATTGTTTGGAGGACTTATAGAGAATGCTGCTACTCCTTGTCTAGTTGAGGGAGGAATCTGTGCTGGAGGCGCTAAATTTGCATCTTATTTTACATGGTTAGGACATTTTATACAAGGACAACCAGTATCTGGACTGGCATTTTGGATGGGTTCCACGAATTTATTAGAATTAGTTATTAGGGGGGGATTTCTTCCAATATATTTATTTCAAGGAATAACTCATATTTTATTTTATGTTATACTCTGTGCATTATTCTCTGTATTCTGGGTTAAAACTTCTGGAATGGATTCTAAATCTCAAGCACAAAAAATTGCTTCTTCTGGATTACAAGTTGCTGGATTTAGACAAGACATTAGGGTTTTAGAAAGTATTTTAGATAGATATATTATGCCTTTAACTGTAATGGGGGGTGCTGCAATTGGATTATTAGCAGCAGCAACAGATTTATTAGGAGCTCTTGTTTCAGGAACAGCAATATTATTGGTAATTATGATTATGTTTCAATTTTACCAAAACATTGCCCACCAACATATGACTGATATGAATCCTGCAATGCGAAAATTCATGGGAAGTGTTTAAAAACTAATTTCAATTTAATTTAAAATGGAAGAAGAAAAAGAAGTATTAAGTAAAAAAAAGGTAATTAAAATCTGCCTTATGATTTTTTTTGGAGTAATTGCTTTTTCTTTAATAGTTGCTTTAATTGGAACCAATGGAAAACTTTTTTCTATGGAAGGCTCTGATGTAATGATTAAAGTATTTCTTTGGATTTCCCTTGGGTTTTTGATTGTGGTTTCTTTAATTGGATTTTTCTCATACAAATATCACAATAAACATCCAGAAATGTATAAGGAATTAAATAAACCAAGAGGGCAAAAAGGAGTTGGAATATTTATAATTCTCTTTGGGGCATATTTAATCTTGCAAGGAGGATATGCTTATTTTATTGAAGGATTAAATAGTTCATTAGAAATAAAAGCAATCTTAATAAGGGTTGGAATTGGAATTAGTGCATTAATCTGGGGAACATATCTTATAAGAAAAAACAGGTTAAAGAAAAATGGAAGAAGAAAATAAAAAAGGTGAAGGAAGTTTTAAACCAATTATCATAGTGATGCTTGTTTCTTTAATTATAGCTGGACTTTGGGATAAAGTTCCAGTAATAAAAAATTTTATTCATGCTATTTTAGATCCTAGTGCAGGAGCATTATTGCTTTGGAACGTTAGTTGGGGGATGACAATCATTATTTTAATTATTACTTTACTTATGACTCTTGTTCAAAAATATGCTACTGATCAAAAATCTCTAAAAGAATTAAAAAAAGAGCAAAAAGAACTTCAAAAACAAATGAAAGAATTTAAAGAACATCCTGAAAAATTAATGGAACTTCAAAAAAAACAAATGAAATTAATGCCTAAACAAATGAAATTAAGTATGAGGGCTATTGCTTATACAGGAGTTCCTCTTATTTTATTTTTTAGATGGTTTCAAGATTTCTTTGCGACTTTAGGGAAAGTTAAATTCTTTGGAATAATTGGAAGTTGGTTTGTATTTTATCTTATTGTAGCTATGGTTTTTGGTGCAATTATAAGAAAATATCTAAAAGTAGTTTAAACAAAATATTTTGAAAGTTCTTTTTCTAAATTAACTTCTTCACCTTTATTTAATCTTTCTATTAAATCACTTTCATCTATTCTAGAATCTTCTATTTGGCTAAGTCTTACATTTTCTTTTTCCCAGAGAATTTTATTTGATTTATTCTCAAGAATTTCTGATTTCCTAGCATTATAAGTATTATTATCAACTGTTATAAAGTGGAAGTGCTGATTATGTGCATCTACATATATTAGAACTCCTGCCATAAAAGAAAAAGTTTTGAATAGTATTTATTTTTTTATATTCTATAGTAATACTTAAAAATGCTCTTCTTCTGAATCTATCATGGATAAAAATTCAGAAGAATTAATGCAGAAATTAAGTGTCTATGAGCAACAAATACAAGAATTGCAATCACAATTAGAAGCAGTTGAGCAGGCAATAATGGACATGAATTCTCTGTTTTTGGGATTAGATGAATTAGTCGGTTCAAAGGAAAAAGAAATTCTCGCTCCAATTGGAAGAGGAATATTTGTAAAAACAAAATTAATTTCAGAAGACTTAACAGTTGATGTTGGAAATAAAAATTTTGTTAAAAAAAGCATTCCAGAAACAAAAAAATTAATTTCAAATCAAATTAAAAAATTAGAAGAAGTAAAAAAAGAATTAAATGAAAATTTAGAAGAAATAAATAATGAATTAACAGAAGTTTTTATGAAATCTCAAGAAGAACATGAATGTGATGAAAACTGTGAACACTAATTCTAAACTTTCTTTAAAAATTCTCCATATTTCAAAGCGCCTAATTCAGAAATAATTAAATTAATATATTTTTTTAGAACAAATTCAAAAGCAGGATTTTTTATTTTTATGTTTTTTGGGGCATTATCCCAAATCTCGTTTAAATTTCTTTTTTCTATTGGAATTTTCTTTTTTGTAAATTTCCAAGAATCAGCAATAATATAAACTGGAATTTTATTATCTCCTGCAATATTAGCAATTGTCTCGCTTCCAATCTTATTTATTATTCCTTTTTTTAATAAAGCATCTGCTCCTAAAAAAACTTTATCTACTTTTTTATTTCCTTGTTCCCCTGCTAATGCAACTCCTAATGCAGAATCAACAAACATAGTAATTTTAATTCCTGCTTTTCTTAATTCACGTGCAGTCTTTCTTCCTTGAAACAAAGGGCGAGTTTCTGTATTATAGACCTCAAATCTTTTTCCTTTATTTTTTGCATAAATTAAAGAATTTATTACATTTGTAGAATGGCAATGAGTAAAAATTACATCTCCTTTTTTAATTAT
>CAZZFU010000032.1:0-4599 GCA_964653965.1 Candidatus Woesearchaeota archaeon | reverse complement strand
CGCGACGAAATCCATCTCAGGAGGCACACGGAGAACTTTTTCTATTTCTCTCTTAATTAAATCAATTTTTCCTTTTGGGTATTCTTTGTTTCCTAGGAGAATTATAGTCACAAATTTTAGAATAGCTTTTGGTTTTCTTAATACTCTGTCTTTGTTCCACAAAGGGACTTTTGAAGAGAAAATGGGTTTTATGAATTTATGGATTAAAGGAATAAAAAAAATTCCTGATACTAAAAGTGAATTATATGGCATTAAAAGTAATAGTGGGTTTATGAAGTTTTTAGGTTCAAATCCAAAGATTAAAGATATAGCTTATGGTAAGAATAATAAAGGCGAATTTATCATTATTAAGCCTAAGAACTTTCCAGTATATATGAAGTTTAATCACCCTGAAGCTAAATTAATATATAATTCTTTTAAATAATAAACTCAAAAACGCCCCGACCGAGATTTGAACTCGGGTCACTGCCGTTCTCTAATAAGAGGGGGGTTGCATTGAGATGCAATGACCTTCTCTCTCATTGAGATTAGATCACCTCTCTTATCTAAGTTTTGAGAGGGCAGCATTCTTGGCCACTGAACTATCGGGGCTTGAATTAGAAATTTTTTAGTGTTTATAAGATTTTGTTATATTCCTGAACTTAAATATAGAATTAAAAATATTGCCATTGTATGTAATAAAAAACTTATTATTGCCAAAGTTTTTGTTTTTATTGTTGTAAATCCTGCTAACATAGACACACCTATTTCATCAGGAAGAGGAGTTGCAATAAGAATTCCTGCAAAAGAATATAATAGGTAATTTTTAAAAATCCTCATTTTTCTTTTTCTGAATATCTTTTCAATTTTTTGCATTGTTTTTGTTTTTTCTAATTCTTCAAATTCATTCATAAAAGAGAATTTTATAAATTTGAATATCGCAAGGTCTGAAATTGTCGCCCCTATTCCTGCGATTAATGTTCCTAAAAGAAGGCTTTGTGGAGAAGAATTTATTAAAAAACCAACTCCAAATGGAGCAGAAAATCCAAAAGCAATTAATAGTCCCCCTATAAATGAAATTAAATATCCTCCTTTTGTTATAGGAAGAGCATTTATTACTCTTTCATTAGTAAAGAGAACATAAGCTAAAATAATACATAATAATAAAATAACTAATTTTGGATATTTGAATTTAAATAATCTTTTTGCTTTATGAACTGCTTTAGGATGTTTTTTCTTTAATTCTCTGTGAACTACTCTTTTGTGATTTCCTCTTTTTTTCATTATTTCTTAGAATTATTCTTAGTTCTTAAATTATTCTTTTACTAAAAAATTCTAAGAATCTCTAATTCTCCTAAAGCTTTTTTTATTAAACTTTATGAGATTAAGAAAACTTTGTCATTAGGTCTAACTTTTTCAGGAACTTTTATTCCAATGTGGTCTCCTTTTTTTCCTTCTTTTATTTCTTTTTTTTCTATTTGCATGCTAGTCACTTTATCTGTAAAGTCTGTTGTGTTTCCTTTTATGTGTATTTTATCTCCGACTTTTAATTTACCTGTCAATTTTATAGCAGCAACACCCACATGGCTAAAAAAGCTAGAAACTTTTCCAATTTCTTTTTCTTCCATGATTTATACAAGGAGAAAAGATATTTAAATTTATTGATTTTTTAGGATTAAATCCTAAAATCATTCATATTTTCGAGAAGTATATTTTTGGTTTAATTATTGTTTGAAAAATATTTTTATTCCTTTTTTTAATTTTTTTCATTTAATCTTCATCAATCTCTCCAGATGCTCCGCCATCTTCATCAGGAATTTCTCCATGATGTCCTTCATCATCTCCATAACCTTGATTGCCTACAATTCCTTGTGGTCCTGGAGCAATATCATCATCAACTATATTAGGAGCAGGAGTTACATCTTCATTTTCTTTGATTTTTGAGGGATAATCTACTGACATTTCCTTTTCTGCGATTATTTTTTCTGCAATTTGAATATCAATTTCCACAATTTTCTCTTCAATTTCCATAACTTCTGTTTGGTTTGTATCTCCTCCTACAACCACCTCAACTTTATTATTTCCACTTTCATTATCTTTTACTATTTCTCTTATTAATGTTTGCCCTTCTTTTCCTTCAACTTTAATAACTAGTTCTGCTGTAAGTTGCGTTTTCTTTTCTTCAAGTTTATATAATTCAAGTTCATCTAAAGAACCTTCATTCTCATTTATTTTATCTAAGATATCTTCACTATTTCCTTGAACTTCTTCAGCCATTTCTACTGAAACTTTTTTTTGAATAACTTGAAGCTTTTTTCTTGCTTTTTCTAAATTTTTAATAGCTTTATCTTCATTATTATTTTGAATATGATTTATTGCAGAATTTACTTCTTTTTCTCTTATTTCTAAAGCAAGCTGAACTTTATTATCTCCTGAAGAAAAAAATAATTTAACATTATCTATAAATCTATTAAATCCAGAATATGTTTGAGCTTGTTCCTGAGCCAAAACTAAAGGGGAGATTAATAATATTCCTAATAAAAGTAAAACTATCACTTCTTTTTTCATGCATTAATAGACAAGAGATACTATATAAATATTCCTTTCTGTTAAAATAATTACTTAGTTTTCACATGAATTTTTTCTTGCTTTTTCTTAGGCATTCTTTCTTTTGTATTTAATTATGAGTAGCCCTGCCAGCTCAGAGAATTTAGAATTCTTTGGGACATTCAAAATAAGGATATTTTGAAGTGATTCAAACCTTTCAGGTTCAATTAAAATAGCCCTGCCAGGATTCGAACCTGGGTCAACAGGAATTCCCAAACTCGCTCGCCATTTATAAACAAGTTACTTCTCGCGAACTTGCTCACCAGAACCTGTTATACTTGACCGCTGTACTACAGGGCTTAATAAAATATCTTCTTTTAACTATTAAAGTTTATCTGCCCGAAAGATTTTTATACTTTCTGGACTTTTTCTTTGCATGGCCATTGGGGTGACTCTATTAGTTGTTGCAGTTTTGATTATTGCTATTTGGGTAATTATTGAAATAAAAAGATTTAGGCACAAATTATTTGCAATTTTTCTGATAGTTTTAATTTTATTCACATATATTAGTTTTACTTCTGTTCTTAAAGGTAAAGATATAAATTTAAAATCAGCATCAGGACTTAAAGAAGCAGGTTCTTTATATCTTTCCTGGTTAGGTTCTGTTTTTGGAAATCTTAAATCAATTACAACACATGCAATACATATGGATTGGAGTCATGTTAATAAGACTTCTACCTGACAAAGTAATATTTATAAATGAATAAATCTTAGTATTATAGTAAAATGGCAAAGAAAAAAAGAGGGAGTAAAAAAACAAAATCTTCAAGGAATGTAATTAAAGCTCCTACTAGTAAGAAAAAAATTAAAGCAATTTTTAAGAGATTTGTATTCTTTTTAGCATTCTTTATTTTGTTTTTGGTTCTAAATCTTGTAACTAGCAATGAATTATGGGATAGATTTTTTATATTAGGAGAATGGATTTTTGGATTTATTTCTCTTGCTCTTTTGATTGTTCTGTTAGTTTTATGGTTTATTAAATTAATGAAGAAATAAGCCTCAGCTGAGAATTGAACTCAGGACCTCTACATTTTTAGTTTACCTCTTTTAAAGGAAGGTAGTGCGGTAGGAAACCTTGGTGTCCTTCGCTTACCAATGTAGTGTTCTACCAACTGAACTACTGAGGCATTACGCGGTTGACAATTTTTTATCAATACAGAGAGTGCTGCTGAATTGAAGCATAATAATTCTATTCTACATAAATTTATAAATGCTTTTTCTTAATTTGAGGGATGGAAAAAGAAAATAATCTAGAAATTCTAAAAGAAAGATATAAAAAAATACAGGAAAAACATAATCTTCCTAGTTTTGAAGAACTTAATGAAGATTTTGGAATTGAAAAAGCAGCAGAAACTGAAGTGGACTTATTGATAAGAGAGATAAGGAAATTTATAGTAGATAAGCTAGTAAATTATCAAAGATTTATAGAGTCTATTATTAATCCTGTGAATGTTCAAATGTTTATTTATTCTATCATAAAGACATTAGGAGATAAAGAAAAAGAAAAATTAACAGAAATATATAAAGTTTTATCTAAAAATGAAATTGAATTAATTGAATTAGATACAAAATATTCTGAGGAAAAAGAAATAGAATTTATTAAAAATTCTTTTAAACTCTGGCAAAAAGTAAAAGAAGATTTTTTAGAAGTTATAAAAGTTGTTAGGGGAAATTGGGATAATAAAATAGAATCTAAGAACAAAGATTATTTTGGATAATTAATTTAATAAATACCCTTTTCTTCTATTATTTATGGATAAGGGGGTGAGTAGAACTACTGTATTTATTGCTATTGGAATTTCTGTTCTTCTTATTGCATTAATTATTATTTTAGGAGTATCAAGTTCAATAAGCAGAATAGACACAGGGTCAAATGTTGAAGCATTAGATCTTGACAAGGATTATGCTCATGTTAAAATAAGTGCAGAGTATGCTGATGAAAATATTGAGAAAGTTAAATTTATTTTTACTGATAATTATGGAGTTCAACATTCTTATGAAACAAGAGAAGGG
>CAZZFU010000031.1:0-4856 GCA_964653965.1 Candidatus Woesearchaeota archaeon | reverse complement strand
ATCAAGTTCAAGAAGATATTGACACTACAGAAAAAATAATGCATCAAAAATTTGGAATTCCTTTTTTAGCAATGAAAAGACCTCAATGGGATAAATTTCCAGGAGCAGAATATACAATTGGCTCAGATGTTTTTATGCCAGATGGAAAACTAATTCAACAGCCTTCCACACATTTAATGGGACAAAAATTCTCAAAAGTCTTTGGAGCAAAATTCAAAAATGAAAAAGAAAAACAAGAATATGTGTGGACTACTGCTTATGGGCCTGCAATGTCAAGAATTTTAGCTTCAATAATTTCTACTCATGGAGATAATTCTGGATTAATTCTTCCTTTTTGTCTGGCCCCAATTCAAGTAATTATAATTCCTATCTTCAATGCAAAAAATAAGAGTTCTATAATAAAAGAAGCAAGAAAAGTAAAACAAAAACTAAATTCTCTTGGAATAAAAAGTGAAATAGATGATAGTGAAAAAAGACCTGGAGAAAAATATCATCATTGGGAATTAAGAGGAGTTCCATTTAGAATAGAAATAGGAGAAAAAGAATTTAAAACAAAAAAATTAACTTTATCTACAAGAAATAATCTAAAAAGAGAAATTCTATCAACTAAAAATCTTTCAAAATTAAAAGAACTTGGAAGAAAATTTGATATTCAATTAAAAGAAAAAGCAGAGAAATTTATGAAAGGAAGAATTATAAATGCTAAAACAAAAGAAGAGCTTAAGAAAATAATTAAAAACAATAAAATTGCAAGAGTTAATTTTTGCTCAATAGAAAAACAAGGTGAGAAATGCGCAGAAATTGTTGAAAAAGACATTAATGCTGAAATTAGAGGAATTCTAGCAAATAAAAAAGAAAAGCCAAAAGGTAAATGTATAATTTGCGGAAAATCTGCAAAAGAAGTTGTGTATGTGGGGAAAAGTTATTGAAAGCGACAAATTAGTTTAATAATAACGACTTTTAATAGCTGAGAAGGAGTTATTAATCACATATTACATAATATTCATTAATATAATTTATCTCTTATTTTATTATTTGCTATTCGCATCCTATACAAGAGTTTAGTTCGTCTTCTAACCGCAATGTTATCTCTAACAAAAAACTCAACTCTTCTTCAACTATTTTTTGCTCCATTTTTTCTCTGGGTTTCATTTTATTTAAACACGTTACCGTGACTCATTATTGCATGAGTGTTTAAATGCTCGAAAATCTCTGATTTTCGTTGTAAATTCCCAATTCAAAACAGACGAGTTTCTTGGGCCTGAATTTTCTTAGAAGCAGTTTCAATTCAATTCAGGCGCAAGAAAGATCCCTGAATTAAATTGAGATATTTTTAATCAGAGTGCAGACTAAGCAATTTATACACATAGGTAAAGGCCAACACTCTTCTCTCATAATTAATCCAGGAAAGCATTATTTTTATATTTTTCTATTCTACAGATTTTCTTAATTTTCTCTCAAATTCTTCAACATCTTCTACTCTCATCTGAGCTCCAACAGCATCTTCATGCCCTCCTCCTGTGGCACCTTCAAAGTTTTCTATTGCTTTCAGAACTTTATCTTTGATTCCTTTTCCTCTAATAGAAAGACTTGCTCTTCCTTCTGTAACTCTAACAACAGATATAACTTTTTCAGGAAATAAATATTTTAATTTATTTGAAATATCTGCACTCATACTAATATCCCCTCCATATTTAAAAAAGAAAATTTTTTCAGAGTTCTTTACTTCTTTTTTTGCTTTTTGAATTAATTTTTGATATTTTTCATATAATTCTCCAAATCTTTTATGCATTGCATGTGTTTTTGTATTTTCTTCTAAAACATCATAAGGAGATTTGATTTTCATTAATAATTTTAACATATTAATAACATTAGTTGTTCTATCCATTAAAGCAAAACTAAACATTCTCGCAATTTCTCCAATTCTCGAATTATAATAGATTTCAAAAGGATCTTTAGAATCAATACTTAAATCTTTGAACTTTCTTCTAAATTCAGAATAATATTTTGGAACAAAGTTATCTGAAATACATCCAACTATTGAAATCCAAATATCTTGTTTTTTATTTGTTACTTGGTAACAAAGAGCAGTAACAGGTTCATTAGAAGATTTTTTATTAAAAAAAGGATTATAATAACTTACAAACTTAGGAATTTTTTTTCTATCTGATTCATGATGATCAATCCAAACCACAGGTAAATTAATTTTTTCTACTTCTTCAAAAAATTCATTAGAAACTTCTGGCTGATCTAAAATAAAAACATAATCTGGCTCTAATTCTCTAATTTTTCTAAAATAATCTTTTGCTAACTCAGGTTTTGTTTTAACTGGAAATCCTTTTCCTCTTTCAATATATCTCTGTAACAAAAGAAAGGAACAAAGCCCATCATTATCATTATCAAAAAAGAACAAAGGATTTTGTGCTTTTTCCAGATGCTCTTTAATTTCTTTAACTTGTTTTGAAGTTAGCATATTTAATAGAATTAAAGTAATTATATAAGGTTTTTGAGAAGAAATTATTCAAAAACTTTTAAACCAAAATCATTTTTTTCTTTATTATTCGCTAAGTCAATTGAATCTTTTTTAGCACGAAGATATTTAAATCTATCACGATAGAAATTAATTACAGATGCATCAGCAGGATTTGAACAAGAATACCTTTCACTTCTTTTATGCTGTAAAGAATCTCCTTTGTTTTTTACTACTACAGCAGATACTATATGTTGAAAAGGAAGACAGGAATACGTTATTTTTGCATTGTCTTTCTTTTCTATAACAGAATAATCGACTGTACTAAAACTAACTTTTGAACCATCAATTTCATATTTTTTTGCACAACCTCCACCAACAATTCCAGCAATTGCTAAAGGCAAAATTATCTTTTTTCCTATTCTTTTGAGTAATCCTTTTTCCATAAAATTCCAATAAAACCCCTATTTTTAAAGATTTATATACTAAAATTTAAATTCTTTTCCCCACACTTATCTTCTCTCTTAAATTATATATTTCTTCTTTAAAAAAAGTTACTAATCCTTCATTTCCTAAAACTTCTAAAAGCTCTTCATCACTTGCTACGAGCAATTTATCTAATTTCTTAAATTTCTTTATTAATGCTGTTGAATGTCTCTCTAAAAGATTTGTTTTATTAAGGATTCTTATTCCTTTTGGAGAAATAGGTTTATCATGAAGTTCTTCAAAAAGCATTCTTGAAATATTCATTGGTTCTAATAGAAAATCAAAATCCATTCTACTTAATAGTTTAGATGCAAAAGAAGGATTAGAAGAAAAATAATCTTTAAGAAGCATCTTTTCTTCTTTATCTAAATTTTTTATGCATTCTTTTAAACCCATATTAATAACCATTCCTTCTTTTCCTAATTCAGCCAAATATCTCTTTATAATTGCTGAAATTCTCTTTATAATTTCCAATCTTTGTAAAACAGAAGAAACATCATTAATTGTTACAATTCTCTTTAATTCTAATAAATTTAAATTATCTAAAAAATCATTAAACATCTCTTTTTGTTTTTCGAGAGTTTGTAAAGTTTCTGTTGCTCTTCGAATAATTTCTGAGCTTTCGGCTAATTCATAAGAAGTTTCTTTATAATAAAGAGTTATTTTATTTTTTCTTTCAGATACTGCAACAACAATTGTTTGAGCTTGTTTTGCTGTTCTGTCTGCAGCTTTATGTCTTGTTCCTGTCTCTTTTGTACTTGTTCTTGAACTAGGTGAAAGAAGAGTGTTTGCATGAAGTATTTTCTTTAAATCTTTAGATAAAATAATTGCTCCATCCATTTTAGCTAATTCTACTAATTTTTGAGGACTAAATTTTGCATTAATTCTAAATCCTTTTTCAACAATTCTTTCTAAATTTCCATTATCTGCAACAATTAAAGCACCCATTCTAGCTCTCAAAATATCATCAAGTGCTGTTCTAATTGAAGTTCCAGGTGCAAACATTTTAAGAATATCTATAAAATCTTTTTCTTTTCTGGGCTTGGATTTCTTTTCAACGGATTTAGAAACCTCTTTTTTCAATTTATCTTGTTCCATAAAGAAAACAAACTTCTAGAATATATAAGTTTTTAGTAAAATTATTTGACA
Source organism: Candidatus Woesearchaeota archaeon (assembly GCA_964653965.1). GTDB lineage: Archaea > Nanobdellota > Nanobdellia > Pacearchaeales > GW2011-AR1 > JAFCEV01. The sequence goes on along the minus strand of CAZZFU010000031.1, from coordinate 751 downwards.
GAAGCATAAATAAGTGGAAGAGCTATAGTTGCGTCGCAAAAAATATCTACAAAATTTGCATTTTCTTTCATCTTTCCCCAAGAAATTCCTTCTTTTAAAGGAGCGCCAGAACTCCCTCCAAATTCTGCTTTATCAGTTGTTATTTGTATTCCAAAATCTGCTCCTTTTGAAAACTGAAGAGATTGCTGAATAAAGTTTTTTGGCAAGCCTCCTCCTACATAAATTACTCCTGTTCTTTTCGCTGTCCAAGAAAAATCAATAATCTCATTCATATCTCCAAAAACATCCATATTTGTTTCTCCTTTTCCTTCTGCTCTTCTTCCCCACATCATAAGCCCTATTCCTGAATCTGCAATACCTGGACAAAAAACAGGAATCTTCTTTTCATAACATTTTTTCAGAATTCCCTGTCCTGGAGATAATTCTCCTATTTTCCAGAGAAAATCTTTAATATTTTCACATTTTTTAAATTCTTCATAATTCTCTTTAAAAAAATTCTCTAATTTTTCATAAACTGAATTTTTCATAAAAACATTATAAATTCTGTCAATTCCTTTTTTATTCAATTCCCCATCATCTTCTAATTCATTTCCAACATAGTGTTTCTCTCCTAAAGATTCTATTAAATCATGAGTAAGATTTGCTCCTGTTGTGACAAAAATATCAACTCTATCCAATAAATCCATTATTATTTCCCTCATTCCAGCAGGAACCATTGCACCAGCAATTCCTAAAAAAATCTTACATTCTT
>CAZZFU010000030.1:0-5097 GCA_964653965.1 Candidatus Woesearchaeota archaeon | reverse complement strand
CCAATTCTCTCCATAAGTTATGAATTCATCTGAAGGAATCGTTGTAAAATATGGGAAGCTTTCGTCTGTAATTCTAAACTGACTCTCATTATAAATATAAGAATAATTTGCAGTGTCATTTCTTAGCATAGAGAAGTTATATGCACCAATTGCCAATGACTGTTCTGAATTATTTGCAATTACTGTATTATTTCTTTTAAGAACAAATCCAGAAGTGCAATCAGCCCACACAGTAAATGTTTTAGGATATGCTAATGGAGAAGTTTCATTATAAAGAACTTCACAGATTTCTGAATTTGAATTTATTGTAAAGAATTCTTCATCATACATGTTTGTGTAGTTTTCTGTATCTATTCTCTGAACTGAGAAATTATAATATCCTGCGCCATTGTTTTGAGCAGTGTTGTTTGTTATTGTTGTTCCATTTCTATATAGGGTAAAAGCAGAGCCACAATCAGTATAAACAGTAAATAAAGAAGGATATTCTAATGGAGAAGTTTCATTAAATAAAACATTACAAGCTTGATTAGAAGAATTTATTTCAACTGTATAAAGTGTCCAGTTAATATTATTAAAAGTATCATTAATTGTTACATTTATCATATAATTTCCAATTGCTAAAGAAGTTGCATTTGATAACCACCCAGTTGAATTAATTGAAAATTGGGTTGTGTCATTAATGAAATATGAATCAAGATCTACATTATCATCTGCATCAAAATCAACTCCTAATGATTCATTTCCATACCATAGTGAAGCATTTTCTGGAATATTTGTGAAATAAGGAGGTATTTCATCTGTTAAAGTATAAACAAAATTTCTCTCTCCTGAATTATTTGTATTTCCCCCTTCATCAATTGCATAAACAGTATAATTGTGTCTTCCTTCTTCTAAATTATATATAGTTGCATTGAATTTATTTTCTTTTGAATGATACAATGCTTTTACTTCTGTCTCAGATAAAGTTCTATTAAATAACATTACTTCATCAATAGTACCATTAAAAATATCATACTGAGTATCCCATGAACCAATATGCACAGTAGAGGAAGTGTCAGAAGGGATATCAACTATTCCTCCAATCTCAAACTCTCCATCTATATAAATACTAATGTAATCAGTAGAATTATGGGTTCCAACAACATGATACCATGTATTTGTTGTGATTGCTCCATTAGCACTTACTTGAGGATAGGGGCTGACTGCATTACCCATGTTGAGATCTGTTCCATCTGAAACATCCATAAAAACATTTCCCCATCGAGTAAAAATTCCATTATAACTATCACTATCCTTAACATTAATCCAAGCACTAATAGTGAAGTTCTCCACAACATTCATATCATTTGAACTGCCTGCAACTAGATAACCCGCATCTTCAAACTCCATTGCATTTCCTCTTTTTCCTGTTCTTATATCAGATGTGCTTGCTCCTCCTCCAAAAATTGCAAAATGTCCATATGAAGAATTATCAAAAATTCCAGTTGAATTATAATAATCCATTGCCCAATATCCTAATAAATCATTATTAAAATCCATCCATGCAGAAGCATTTGAAGCATCTGAAATATTTGCAACAATTGTTTGATTATTTTCATTTACAGTTGAATCATTTGCTGGTGTTGGTGGTTCTTCAAATGTAATTGTTGGAGGAGTTGAATCTATTGTTGTCAAAGCATAAACATCTGTAAAATTCAAATTTCCTGCTGTATCATTAAAATACCATCTATAACCTACAATAATTCCAATAGTTGAATTCAGAGTTTTTGTAACATTTGCCCAAGATGGAGTTGCTGTAAAATTAATTGCACTATCATTTGTCCAGGTTCCTGTGTTATTTGTTGAAAATATGTATTGTCCATTTGGATTAAGTGCTGTTTCATCTGAAATATTAACTGCAAAAAGAGTTAATGAATTTGCAGATGTTGAATTATGAGAAACTGAATTATAGATTGGGAGTGTTGAATCTACTGCTTCTGCAATTATAAACTGCTCTTCATTATAATAATTAGAATAATTTGCAGTATCATTTCCTAACACAGAAAAGTTATAAGCACCAACCTCTAGAGATTGCTCTGAATTATTTGTAATTACTGTATTATTTCTTTTAAGAACAAATCCAGAACTACAATCAGCCCATACAGTAAATTTCTTAGGATATTCCAATGGAGAAGTTTCATTAAAGAAAATATCACAATTCTTATTTGACTTATTTATTTCAACTGTGTAAAAAGTCCAGTTTATATTATTTGAAGTATCATTAATTGTTACATTTACCATATAATGCCCAATTCCTAAAGAAGTTGCATTTGATAACCACCCAGTTGAATTAATTGAAAATTGAGCAGTATCATTAATTGAAAAAGAATCAAATGCAACTGCATCATCTGCATCAAAATCAACACCCAATGATTCATTTCCATACCATAATGAAGCATTTGCAGGAATTGATGTGAAGTATGGAGGTGTTTCATCTGCTCCTCCATAATTTATTGCATTTGTTTCTGTATCATTTCTTGTTGTTCCATAACGAGTTGCATTTACAAATAAATTTTGATATCCACTTAATCCACTTGGAGAAGTTACATTTGCTTGCCAACCCACATTAGATACATAAGCAAATTCTTCTTCACTAGATGAAACCACAGAGAAACTTATATCATCGTTATCTGCATACTCGTCTTGACAACAATATTCAGTAGGAGAAATCTCATCATAAGTTACCATACCCCTAATATATTGAGTTGCTGTAGAAGAATTTATTGTTATTTCTATAGTATAATTGCCTGTTGCACTATAATAATCACATTCATCATCATAAAGCTTCCTATACCAATCATCTCCATTGTAATACCAAATAGCTACTTCATCAGTATCCGTGTAACAATTAAATTGCATAGTGACATATATTGCGTCATCTTCTCTAAAAGAAGTCCCATTTAACCAAATATCAACTACTGTATCGCCACCATCACAATTCCACCCTCCTCCACTACAACTATCTGCCAAAATATTATTTGTACAAGTAGCATCATCACCATATGTATAAGCTCCTCCACTACAATCATTTCCACAAACCTTATCTGTATTATCTGGACTAGCTTCTGATGTAACTATTTCTGCTTCAATTCCTCCAAACAAAATTTTCTCTAAACTAACACCAGAAGTTTTATTTGCTCCTCCAACAGAATAATTAAAATAAATTGAAACATTATCATCTACTGAAACACTCAATGGATTTAAAGTAGTTGGATTTGTTATTTGTAAAACAGCTTCTCCTGAAGAATTATAAGCCAGTTTTACTGAAAAAGAATCCAAACTTCCACTATCATAACCTGTTTCATAAGTATTTCCCCAAATTCTTATATAGCGCGTATTTTCTGGAACAGGATAATTTGCTAAACTAACTCTCCACCAATTATCATTAGAACTAATATTTCCAGCATCAAGAGGAGTTGATATTATAGTTTTATTTTCAAATAAAAAATACATTTTTATTGTAGTATAATCATAATTAGCTTCAGAAGATGCACCCCATCCAGATGCATTAATAATTGCATCTCCTGAATCAATGTAATCTAAATAAGAAGTCAAATTTACATCCTGATATATATAGAGACCTGAACTACTAGCATTATTGTATGCACAATAAGTTCCTGCTTGAGGTCCAGATGAACCAGATGGAGGATTAACTCCTGCTTCCCAATACGATCCACTAATTGTCCATCCTGTTAAATTACCCCATTCAAAACCCCCATTTATCATTAATTCATTTGTCCATTCTACAGGATCAACAATATAATCAAATTTCAAACTTCCACTAACAATTCTCAAATCAAAAGTATTTTGTTCTCCTACAAGATTTGTTAAATAAACTTTATTATATTCATTTGAATTTATAGAAGAGAATTCAGCAATTTTTTCTTCTTTATTTTCCTCATAAACTTCTATTTTTGGATTTCCAGAAATAATCTCGGGATAAACAGTTATATCATTATTTGAACTTAAATTTCTTTCAAAAGTGATTCGTACATAATGTTCTTCTGAAATCTCTTCACTCCAAATTCCATCTAATTCTTTAATTTCCTCATAAATATCTGAAATAAATCTTCTAGAGGAATCCAAATGCTCTGCATTTGAAGCAGGAATAATAAACTGTATCACTCTAGAAGTAATTCCTTTAATAAAAGAGGAAATAGAAAAACTGCTATTAGTTTCTTCTTTTAATACAAAACTACTAAAAAATAATATAGTAAGAACTAAAAACAAAAATGCAAAAATCAAAATAACTCTTTTTTTCATTTAATATTCAATAATAAACTCTGTACCATTATTGTACATGTTTCCTCCTTTTGATAGTGTAATATTTTCTGTAACATTAACTGTTCCAACCACATTCAAAGTGTTCTGAGGAGTAGTTGTTCCAATGCCCACTTTATTATTAGTTGAATCAATATGAAGAGTTCCTTCATCAAAAGTATAATTTCCTGTTGCTGTATCTCCTGTATTGTACAAATATTGGTCTGCGCTCCAATTAGCAGTCCAGTGGGGGTCTGATTCAGAAGTAACTGCCCTTGAATCAATAGTTGCATTTAAGGCAGCCTCATCAAAATCCAAAGTAGTTCCATTAAAAGACAAATAGTTCTGAGAAGTTAATCCAATAATCCAATTGAAAATTCCTTTAAACCAAGATGCTGTAACATTTTGAGAACCCAAATCAACATTACTTACTGCACCAGTATAAGGAACATAAGTATCATTTGCAATTACATTCCAGATTTCTGTGTCAGTTGTTGTCCAACTCTCATTATAAGCAGTGTAATTTGCAATCCAGTATGGATCTGTTTCTGAATATGAAGTTAACCATCTTGTATCACCTGTTGTATTAAATGTATTTGTCCACAGAATATCATCTGTGAAATGAGATAAACTTAATGCATCTACATAATCTTGCATTGAAGTATTGAATCTCAAATCTTCAGAATTTACATAAGTTGCAATTGAAGTATTGAATCTCAAATCTTCACTATTCACATAAGTTGCAATTGAATTATTATATCTTAAATCCTCAGAATTTACATAATCCTTCATTGTTGT
>CAZZFU010000029.1:1714-5167 GCA_964653965.1 Candidatus Woesearchaeota archaeon | reverse complement strand
TCTATGATATTTTTCTGATATAATTAGAACTCTGAAGGGTTTTTAAAGGTTGCTAAATTATGGCTTTGTTACCTTAAAGGGACTTGAGTTGCTGAATAACTTTTTACAGAATAATAAAATTGTCCTTAATCTTCCCCCGACCACCCAACCCCTAAACAATGGAGAGGGCGCGGTTCCTTCGGAACAGATAGTCAGCTTAGCGAAGATATTAATAATGTTTAAAAGTCTTTTTCCTCTTTTATTTTTTATGAAAGAAATATATTTTTGTCTCCCTGTTCACAACGAAGAAAAAAATTTAGAAAATTGTATAATTTCAATAAAAAATGCAATGAAATTTGCTCCTAATTATTATGTTAAAACATTTATCTGTTTAAACGATTGCAATGATAAAAGTAAAGAAGTAGCACTTTATTGTAAGCAAAAATATCCCTTGCTGAATATAAAAATTATTAAAAGCAAGAAGGGAAAATTAAACGCTCAAGAAAAGGTTTTATCTTATATCCCACTAAACAAAATCATTTTTTTCATAGATTCAGATACAGAGATTGATAAAAAATCGGTTAATATAATCCTTAAAGAATTTGAAAAGCACAAGGAATTACTTGCGGTTGGCGCTTTTCCCATTGCTAAAAAATATAATGGGTTTGATTTATGGAAAAGATCATTAAACAGTATTCTAAATATTCGTTCCAGACATCCAATGAGTGAGATAAGTAAGTTAAATGTAGAAGAATATCATAATTTAGCAAAAATTGACCCTCAAAAAATAAATACTTCTAAAAAGCATGAATTAAAATCTAAAATATTCTTTCACGGAAGAATGTTTGCTCTTCGCTCTAAAAAATATTGGAATAAACCTCCTAAAAATAAAAAAATTGTAGGGGATGATTCATATTTGCCGGATGATATAATCTATAATTATGGAAAAAACGGAATAAGGATAAGATATGATGCTATCGTTTATTTTAATCCATTTATCTCCCTGAAAGGGCATTATAGAACATATAAACGTATTTATTTTGATTTAAAAAATTTAAAAGAAAATTTTCCAGAATTTAAAGAAATAAGAGAGCATTCAGAATTAATTTTAGATAAAGAATATCTAAAAAAGCAAAGTTTCTTAACAAAATTTTATTTTTCATGTTTTAGATTAATTAGGAAATTTGAAAAATTATTTTTCAGACTATCTTTGGAACGAGATCCGCACAGAATTTGGAAAAAGCATTAATAATAAATTTTCTCAAGTTTTCTTGCTTGCTTTTGCCATGTAAACTCTTTCAAAGTTTCAAAAGAATTTTTAGTTAATTTCTTTCTCAATTCTTGATTAAACAAAACTATCTTAATTTTTGAAGCTAAATCTTTATAGTTTTTTTGTTCAAATAAAATCCCATTAAAATTGTTTTTTATAAATTCATTATTGCTACATGAATTTGAGGCAACTATCACCGATTGACATTTGCTTGCTTCTAAAAGAGTAGTCATTATGCCTTCCCTTTTATATGAAGGGAAGACACTAATTTTAGACGAAGAAATAATGTTGAATAACTTTTTATCTTTAATTTTCCCTAAAAAAGATACCTTTTTTAATTTTAATTCTTTAGCAAGAAGGATTAAATTGTTTTTTTCTGGTCCTTCCCCGATAATCTTCACTTTTGGAAGTATATCTTTATTATTTAGGATTTTTATAGACTTTAGTAATATTCCAATACCTTTTATTTTTATTAATCTCCCAAAGAATATTATATCTTCTGTTTTCTTTTGGGTTTTATTATCTTCTAAAAATATTCCATTTGGTACTACATACATTTTCTTCTTTATATTATGCAATCTTTTCCATCCTTCTCCAACATATTTAGAGACAGCAATAATTTTATTTGGAATCTTAACTGCTTTATTTTCTATCTCTCTTTTTTTATCTGGAAGTCCGTGTAAGTGAAGGTATATTTTTTGATTTTTTGGTAAAAACAAGCAATCAACAGCATAATGACATATTATTGAATCAAATTTATTCTTTTCATAAAACTTTTTAGTTTCTTTTCCAAAAATTTTTGACTCTTTATCCCATAAACTAGGTTTTGAAGCCTTAGCAAATTTATAGAAATTGTTATCCATTTCCTTACAACCTAATAGGTAAATTTTTCCTTTAAACTCTTCTGAAAATTTAAGAAACCATTCAGTTTTTTTTGGAGCATCATAGGTAATCAAAGAAATTTTTCTGTTTTCTTTTGACAATTCAATTAAAAGATTTAAGATATATCTTTCGGCGCCCCCTTGGTAGTATGAAACTCTCGGAGCATGAATTGCTATTTTTTTCATATTAAAACCTATTAATGAAAACTTATTAACTTAATGGAAAGGCATTTAAACAAAAAATTCTATTTATTTCTATGGCAGAAAAAATAGGAATACGCCCAGCAACAATAGTTATCAAAGATGAAAAAGTTTTACTTGTAAGTTCAAAATACAAAGATGAAGAATTTTATTTGTTTCCTGGTGGAGGGATGGAATTTGGAGAAACAATTGAGGAAGCCGCGGTCAGAGAAACATTTGAGGAAACTGGCGTAAAAGTAAAAGTAAAAGATTTGTTTCATGTGAATGAATATATTTATGCAGAAGATTGGAATAAGCGATCTGTTTCTATGTTTTTTATAGCTGAAGTTGTTGAGATTTTAGAACCAACCACAAATGATGAAGGAAAAATAAAAGAATTTAAATGGATAAAATTAAGCGAATTGGATAAGTATGATATAAAGCCGAAAAGAATTGCTGAAATGATTAAATTTTTTCCAAATTTAAAAAATCCAAAAGAATTGTATAGTATTGACTTCAAAAGATAATGTTGTTACTCCGAAATTAATAAATTAGAAAGACTTAAATAGATATTTCTTGTTTAAAAATTATGGAAGGATTATTGATAAAATCACATGGAGCTAAATGTAATCTGAAGGCAAATAAGGAATTAATTACTAAAATACTAAATGAAGATTTTATTTACCATTATATTCCTAATGTTGAAATTGGAAATTTAGGTGAAGATGTTGATGTGGAATTTGAAGAAAACCCAAATCTGGAAAGAAAAGCAAGAGTGGACTTTCCTAAGGCGGAATTTGCATCTGGAGTTGAATATAGGAGTATTATTTCTACAATTGATTACTTGTTAGAAAGAGTTAGACAAGAAAGATATGGAATTTACTGCCTCAATTCTGCAACTGCCTCGCAAAATAGTTCTGCTGTAACTTTTTGGGGCGGAGCGACTAATCTTGGAAAAACAAGTTCTATGCTTGAATTAGTCATGGAAAGGGGATTTGATTTTTATTCAGATGAAAGAACTCTTCTATGTTTAAATAAAAAATCGGTGGTTGGAGGTTCAAGAACTGTTGCGACAAGAAAACCAATACTAAAAGAAAAAACTGCAAAACCAAAAGATGAAAGTGAAAAGAAAAAAGACGAAAA
>CAZZFU010000029.1:0-1704 GCA_964653965.1 Candidatus Woesearchaeota archaeon | reverse complement strand
AACACTGCAGACCCAAAAGAATATTATAACTGTTCACCCGTCGAAGGGTCTAAAAAATTGGAATTGAGCATTTATCCTCATTTAGATCATGGATTGAAAAAACCCCTTGTTTACCAATTTTCTCCAAAAGATTTTCATTGGCTTCTTTCAAGAGAATTTGGAGTTAATATTCGGGGTGCTATAAAATATATAGATGATTATTCTTATCCGTTACCTTCAATAGACACACAAGAATTATCCGAAAAAAGAACCTTAGAAACAAAAAAATTCACAACAGAAGTTCCTTGTTATTATTTTCAAGGTTCGCTTTCTCAAGTATCTTCTTTCGTTGAAGATTATTTTTGTCAAAATGATAAAAGAAAATGAACTAAAAATTCTGAAAGAGTTAAAATCTAGAGGCATTGTTTTAGATATTGGCGGGTGGGACAAGCCATTTAATAGGGCAAATTACGTTTTAGACATACATTCTTTTGAAACAAGAGGATTTCATGGAAATCAAGGAGGAAACAAAGAATTTTTTAATAAAAAAACTTGGATAATTCATGATGTAAATTCTAAAGAAAGATGGCCCTTCAGAGATAATCAGTTTGATTTTGTTATATGTTCCCATCTCTTGGAAGATATAAGAGACCCAATTTGGTTATGTTCGGAAATAATGAGGGTTGGGAAAGCAGGATATATTGAAATTCCATCTATGAATGTCGAACTAACAAAAGGTGTTATGAATAATAGTTACGCAGGATATTATCATCATCGCTGGCTCGTTGAAATTAAGAATAATAAGATAATCTTTAGATTCAAACCCCATTTTATTCACAATAATAAAAGATTTCATTTTCCAAAAAGATTTCTTAAAAAGTTAACAGAAAAAGAAAAAATAGATTTTCTTTTTTGGAATAAAAGATTTCAATCTGAGGAAAGGATACAAATAAGCAGAGACAAATCTGAAGAATTTATCTATAGATACATTAAAAGAAAATATCCGAGAAAATATTTCTATTTCTTTTTAGATGTGATTAAAATTTTAAATACAAAATTCACTCAATTAAAAAAGATAATCCTTCCAAATGGTTATTACCATAAATATATGGATGTTGAAGAGTTTGTGTCAAAATAAAATGGGAATAGAAGAAATAATAAATGAGGAGATACCAGACAATATGCGTAAGAAGGTTTACAAAGATGATTTTCACAAGTTTATGGGTCATTTTAGAAAACAATTGGCAAATTTTATACCGGATATTTCTTTTGGATACAGAATGAAAAAATTTGTTTTGAATTTTGGGAATATTGGAGATCATTGTATAATCAGAAATGGAATTCAGTATAGATACGGGCAAAATATCTACTTAAGAGACAACGTTTTTATTAATTATAATTGTCTTTTTCTTGATTCAGAAATAATTTTTCTTGATGAAAATGTAAGTCTTGGTCCGGGAGTACATATTTATACAATAAATCATAAAAAAGAAGATGGTGGAAGATTAACCTCCTCAAAAAGTCCTGTTTATATTGGAAAAAACGTTTGGGTTGGGGGAAATTCTACAATTCTTCCTGGAGTTTCAATTGGAGAAAACTCCGTAATCGGTGCAGGTTCTGTTGTTAATAGAGATGTTGAGTCAAATTCTTTATACATTGGAGTTCCAGCAAAAAAGATAAAATCATTATGAAAACTTTCGCCTTTCATGGCGACTTCTTTCTTAG
>CAZZFU010000028.1:0-5288 GCA_964653965.1 Candidatus Woesearchaeota archaeon | reverse complement strand
CTATATTTTCTAAAGAAGAATCTTCTATTTCTTCTTCTAAATCTGATTCATCTTTATCTTCTTCTGAATTCTCTATTTCTTCTTTTGATCTTTCTTTTTTCATAAGAATTAAGTAAAACTCACCATTCCATGAGCTTTCTTATAAACATCAAATAAATTAAATGCTATTTCTATAGCATTATATGAAGCCAAAGCTCTAATTTGTGTTTTTTCTATAAAAGTATCTGGCTTAACAATTAAGGGAATTTTTTTCTTTTCTTTTTCTTCTTTTTTTGGTTCTTTTTTCTCATATTTTCCAATTAATGCTAAAAAAGGATTTACTTCTTTAGATTGAGTTGATTTTTTTGAAGGTTCTTCTAAAAAGAAATCTATATCTACTTTTAATTGTTCTAAACTGTCTGTTGTTGCTCCTTCAACTAATCTCAAAACATCTCCTAAATCTGAATCTTCTAATAATTCATCTATTTTTTTTAATTCATCTTCATTCAGAGCATAAGCCATAAAAGTTACTTCTGTTCTTCCTCCAAAAACATAGTGGCTCTGTTGTCCTCCTATTCTTTGAGGAATTCCTCTAAATTTAAAATCAGCTAAAATACAACTATAATATTTTCTCTTTATTCTCATTTTTTTTAATTCTTTTGGGAGATCTCCTTGAATTGCTGCAGCTCCTACATCTATTTCATTTTTTCCTAAGAGATTTAATTCAAGGACAATAGTATTAAACATTTTTACTAAAGCTGATTCTCTTCCCATATCTCTTGATTCTAATTCTTGAGCTGCTTTTAAATATGGTTTTGCCCATCTAGAATAAAGCTTCAAACTATTTACCTGACTTTTTAAATAAGTTTTTTCTAATTCATATCTTTTTCTTAATTCTGCTTCTGATTGCTTTATCCAAGAATTAAATTCATGAATTCTCGGCTTCAAGATTCTTTTAACTCTGTCATTTAAATCAATTCTATCAACATCCTTTATATCTTTGGCTGCTAAAAAAGCATCAATTAATGTTGCGAACCCTGCTTGTCCGAGAGCCATTGCTTTTATACTCGAATTTCCTTTCATCATATCTACTTTATCCATCCAAATTTGTTTTAAACTTAATATAGCAGCATCTTTATCTCCTGATTTTAAATCATCATAAGCTTTTAGTCGAATTCTAAATTCTTTTAAATCATAAATAACATTCAAAATGCTTCTTAAAACTGTATTTACATCTCCCATTAATTTTGATGCCTGTTGCTGCATTATTGCTGCTCTTTGTTCTATATCTCCAAAATGTCCTGAACCAGGAGAAGAAGAAAAATTATCAATATATTTTTCAGGTGCTAAACCAAAATCATTCATTAAATCTAATATAAAAAAATAAACTGGTTCTAAATTTTCTGAACTAGAATCATAAACCAGAGTGTGTTTTGCTTCTACTCCTTGATCCAATCTGATTGCTTGAGGTTCAACTTCTTCAACAGGAATATTTTTTGAAGATTTGTATTTTTTTAAGAGTTCTTTTCCATTAGCAGCATATAACTTTGGATTTATTTTTCCTATTATCTGAGGCAATGTTGCTACCATATTAAAACAAAGACATATTGATTTAAAAAATGTTTGCACTAAATAAATCTTTATAAATAATAAGAACTTGAATAAATCATGGCATTATTTAGGAGAAAAGACAAAGGAATTCTTGATTTAACTGAAAAATATAGGAGAGATCAAGAAAGAGCCGCTGAAATGAAAACTGAAGCAGAAACTTCAAGTTCAGATACTTCAAGTGCTTTTGGATTTTTAGGAAGCATGGCTTCTGCTTCTAGTTCAACAACTTCTGATTCAACTGTTGATGCTTCTTCTAGTGCTGAAGCAAAAAGAAGACAATTATCAAAAAAACTTTTAGATATGACTGAAAAAATAGAGGACTTATCAAATCAGATTTATCATTTACAACAAAGAATTGAGGTATTAGAAAGAAAAGCAGGTGTTGGTGGATATTAGTTATTTAATTAAATTTATTAAGTAGTTTTCTTTTGATTATTTATGAACAAAAAAGAGTTAGAGACTAAAGCTCGGGCATATGCATTGAAAAATGCACTTGCTTACAAAGGTAAGGCTCAGATAGGAGCAGTTATATCTGCTTTATTTAATGAGGGATTAAAAAAAGAAGAAGTTAAAAAGTTTGCAAAAAATATTTCTAAAATAGTAAATGAAGTAAATAAATTATCATTAGAAAAACAAAAAAAAGAATTTGAAAATTTGAAGAAAAGTGTTAGTAAAAGAAAAGTTAGAGAGGGATTAGAAGAATTACCGAGTGCTAAAAAAGGGAAGGTGATTATGAGATTTGCTCCTTCTGCTTCTGGTCCATTCCACATTGGACACGCAATTACTCTTGGACTAATTTATAATTATGTTAAAAAATATAATGGAAAACTTTATGTTAGAATAGAAGACACAAATCCTGAAAATGTTTATAAGCCTGCATATAAAATGATTGAAGAAGAATCAGAATGGTTTACAAACGGAAGGGCAAAAATACTTATTCAATCAGAAAGAATGAATTTATATTACAAATATGCAGAAAAATTAATTAAAAAAAATGCTGCTTATGTCTGCACTTGTTCTGGAGATGATTTTAGAAAATATGTAAAAGAAAAAAAGAATTGTCCTTGTAGGAAATTGGGTATAAAAGAAAATTTAGAGAGATGGAAAAAAATGCTGGATAAAAAAGGCTATTCTGAAGGAGGAGCGGTTTTGAGATTTAAATCAAATATGAAAAATAAAAATCCTGCAATGAGAGATTTTCCATTAGCAAGAATAAATCTAAAAGAACATCCCTTACAAAAGAAAAAATATAGAGTCTGGCCTTTAATGAATTTAGCTGTTACTGTTGATGATATTGAATTAAAAATGACTCATATTATTAGAGGAAAAGACCATAGAGATAATGCAGAAAGGCAAAGAATGATTTACAAAGTTTTGAATAAAAAATTTCCTTGGGTGGGTTTCATAGGAAGAATTCATCTTAAAAATTTAGAATTATCTACAACAAAGATGAGAGAGGCAATTGAAAAAAAGAAATTTAAGGGATGGGATGATGAAGGATTACCTACTATAGCTTCACTAAAAAAACAAGGCTATAAACCTTCTGCTTTTTGGAAATTTTCAGAACAAGTTGGTTTATCAGAAGTAGATAAAATAATTGATAAAGAAGAGTATTTTAAACTTTTAAAAGCTTTTAATAGGGATAATCGAGAATAAAAACATTTTTAAAGATGAATTATTTAATTAAGTTATAATCCACGTAATGAAAGGAGGTTGATATGATGGAAAATAAAAAAGGTATGTCTGCTGTTGTAACTACTTTAATTATAATCTTATTAGTGATTGTAGCTCTTGGGATTATTTGGGTAGTTGTAAAGAATGTTATTCAAGGCGGAGTAGAACAAGTAGATTTATCTACTAAATGTAGAGAAGTAGAAGTTAGGGCTGTAAAGCTTGTTGCAAATTCAGCTACAAGCTATGATGTAACATTAAGTAGAACAGGAGCAGGAGACGAGATTGGAGGTATAAAAATTGTTTTGGCTAATACCACAAGTAATACATATAGTGAACCTGTTGATTTTGGTTATGCATTGGATGCATTAGAAACTCACACTTCATATGCAATAAATCTGACTAATGAAGTTACAACTGCTAACAAGATGGAAATGACTGTTTACTTTGTGAATGATTTAGGAGAAACAGAACTTTGCCCTATAACAATAACAGAAGAGTTTTAAATTTTTACTTTTATTTTTTTTAAACTCTTATATTTTTTAAATTTGGAAAATTAGTAATATAGATTATTGGATAATCTTATAGACTTCGTCATTTTTTCTAACTTTTGGAAGCTTTAATCCAATTTCTTGTCCTTTTGCTGCTTTTTTAACTGGTTTGTTTTTTATTTCTAATCTTTCAACTTTTGCTTTTTCTAAACCAGTAGTTCTTCCTATTATAATAATTTCATCTCCTATTTTTAATTCAGAAACAAGTTTAATTCTCGCTACTTTTATTTTTGGATAATAATGAGTTATTTTTCCTATAAAATGTTTTTTTTCTTTAGCTGCACTATGTTCTACTTTTGCAAAGTCATCTGGTGTTGGAAGTCCTAAATAAAATCCAGAAGAAAATCCCCTATTGTAAACTTTTTTTAATTCTTCTAATCCTTGCTTAATTTCATTTTTTGTTAATTTTTTATCCAGAGCTTTTCTATAAACCTTAACAACAGTATCAACGTATCGTGGATCTCTATTTCTTCCTTCTATTTTAAATGCTCTAATTCCTGCTTTTTTTAATTTCTCAATAAAAGGTAAAGTGCACAAATCTTTTGCAGACATTATCTTATCGTTATCAATCTCTAATTCATATCCTTCTTGTTTATCTCTGACAATATAGCTTCTTCTGCAAGGATGAATACATTCTCCTCTATTTGCAGACTTATTGAATAAAAATTGAGAAGTAAAGCATCTTCCAGAAATAGAAACACACATTGCTCCATGAATAAAAGTTTCAACATCTATTTTTTTAGAAATATCTTTTATCTGCTTTAGATTTAATTCTCTTGCTAATACAATTCTTTCTGCTCCTAATTTTTTATAGAATTCTGCTGCTTTTGTGTTTGCCACAGAAGCCTGAGTTGAAATGTGAAAAGGAATTTTATATTTTCTGCATAATTGAATTACTAATAAATCCCAACAAATAATTGCATCAACTTTATTTTTAATTTGTTTTATTATTTTTTCTATTCTCTTTAATTCATTGTCATAAATTATTGTGTTTAAAGTCAAATATCTCTTTATATTTTTTGGCTTGCAGATTTTCTCTATTTTATCCAAATCCTTAATTGTGAAGTTTCTTGCATTTTGTCTCATTGAAAATTCTTTTAATCCAAAATATACTGAATCTGCTCCTGCTTTTATTGCTGCAACTAGCATTGGAAAGTTTCCTGCAGGTGCGAGTAATTCATATTTTTGTTTCATGATAAATTCAAAAAAGTTAAGTTTAAAAACCTAATCAAGTTCCTATTTTTATGACAGCTAAAATTGGGAGTTATCCCCATCAGTAATAAAGAGAAAGATTTCTTTAGCTTGTCTGATTCTGAAAAACCTTATAAATTAGATTACCCTAAATTAAACATCAGGCTTGACCCTTTTTTAAAGGAAGGGTTGATAAGGGAAACCTTAGTTGCCTTTATATGGTGGTTGTGGTCTAACGGTTATGACGTGTGGTTGTGGTCCGCAAAAAGGGAGTTCGACTCTCCC
>CAZZFU010000027.1:0-5373 GCA_964653965.1 Candidatus Woesearchaeota archaeon | reverse complement strand
AAAAATATGCAAAAAGTTTTGTGAAAAAAGGAACTCCTTTATTAGAAATAGCAGAAAAAATAGAAGCAAAAATAATTGAATTAGGAGGAAAACCAGCCTTTCCAACAAATACCAGCATAAATGAAGTTGCTGCTCATTACACTCCTGCATATAATGATGAATCAAAAGCACATGGATTATTAAAAATTGATTTAGGAGTTCAAATAAATGGCTGGATTGCAGATACTGCTTTTTCTCTGGATTTAGAAAACAATGAAGAAAATAAAAAACTAATTGAAGCTAGCAAAGAAGCTTTAGAAAATGCTCAAAAAACAATAAAAATAGGTGTATCTACTAATGAAATTGGAAAAGTAGTTGAAGAAACAATTGAATCAAAAGGATTTCTTCCAATAAGAAACTTATCTGGACATGAAATGAAACAAAATGAATTGCATGCGGGATTAGATATTCCAAATGTAAATGACAAAAAGGGGATAATTCTAAAAAAAGGACTTTATGCAATAGAACCTTTTGCAACAAATGGAGGAGGAAAAGTTTATGATGGAAAACCTTCTGGAATTTATATTTTAACAGACAGTAAAAACATTAGAAGTCCAATTGCAAGAGAAATTTTAGAATTTATATTAGATGAATATTATACTCTGCCATTTTGCTCTAGATGGTTAGTAAAAAAATTCGGAGCCAAGGCTTTGTTTGGTTTAAGACAATTAGAAGAAAATGGAAATTTACATCATTTTCCTCAATTAGTAGAAATTGGAAAAGGAAAAGTTGCACAAACAGAAAACACAGTTTTAGTTGAAGAAGAAGTCAGAGTTACTACTTAAAATCAATTTCTCTTTTTTAAAATTATCTCTTCAAGATCTTTTTTGTTTATACTTACTTCTTCTGATAAAATCTCCCAATTATTAATAGATTTTTTTATTAATTCATATGTTAAAACCCTGTTTCCAGTATTTGAAGAGAGATAGAAAATATCTTCAGATAAATCAAGTGAAATTAAAATGTTGTAAATATCTTTTTTATTAAAATCTCTATAATCTGGATCTTGATTTAAAGTTGCCCTATAACATTCAGAAAGAATCTCATCAATTTTATCTTCTTTTATATTTGATTTTATCTTAAAATTGTCTTCTTGAAGATTATAAAATAAATTAATAGAAATTTTTGAATCTTCCATGATTAAATATAATTAAGTCTTTTTTAAGAATTATTATAATCTAAAACAATCAACCCAAATAACTTCCTGCAACAGGAATAGCTGCTTTTGCAGATTGCAAAAAGTTTTCTTCTATTTTCTTATAAACATCAATTGTTGATTTATTAACACTTGGCTTTACTTTTTTCAGAGCTTCTTCAAAATGTTTTTTTCTTACTAATTTTGAATCTGCTGATTCTCTCAAAGCAACCATTGCTGCTTCTCTTGCAAGAGATTCAATGTCTGCACCAGTATATCCTTCTGTTTTCTTTGCAAATTCTAATAAGAATTTCTCTTTTTCCTTTTCATTAAATAATTTTTTATCTCCAAGGGGCATATTTTTTGTGTGGATTTTCAGAACATTTAACCTTCCATCTTCATTTGGAGAATTTACAAGTAAAATTCTATCAAATCTTCCTGGCCTTAATAAAGCAGGGTCTAACATATCAGGACGATTTGTAGCTCCAATTACTAAAACATCATTTAAATCTTCAAGTCCATCCATTTCAGCTAATAACTGATTCAAAACTCTCTCTGTTACTCTTGTTCCTTGTTCAATTCCTCTTTTACCTGCTAAAGCATCTATTTCATCAAAGAATATAATACAAGGAGCAACTTGTCTTGCTCTTTCAAATATTTTTCTGACTCCTTCTTCTGATTTCCCAACCCACATACTCAAAAGAGAAGGGCCTTTAACTTGAATAAAATTCGCCTCTGATTCCTTTGCAACTGCTTTTGCTAAAAGAGTTTTACCTGTTCCAGGAGGTCCATAAAGTAAAATACCTCTTGAAGGACGAATTCCCATTCTTTCAAAACTTTCAGGATTTTTTATTGGCCATTCAACTGCTTCTTTTAATTCAGTTCTAACACTATCTAATCCACCAACAGATTCCCAACCAACACTTGGAGTTTCTACTAAAACTTCACGCATAGCAGAAGGACGAACAACTTTTAAAGCATCAATAAAATCAGAATGTTTTATTATTAATTGTTCTAATACTTGTTTTGGAATTTGTTCATCTTCACTTTCACTATCTAATTTTAGTTTTGGAAGATGCTTTCTCAAAACACCCATAGCAGCCTCCTTTGTTAAAGCTTCTAAATCAGCACCTACAAAACCATGAGTTAATGCAGCTAAATCAGTTAATTTAACATCTCTTGCTAATGGCATTCCACGACTGTGAATCTTCAAAATCTGAAGCCTTCCTTGTTTTCCAGGAACACTTATTTCAATTTCTCTGTCAAATCTTCCAGGACGTCTTAAAGCAGGGTCTAAAGCATTAACTCTATTTGTTGCTCCAATAACAATAACTTGTCCTCTTGATTTCAAACCATCCATCATTGTTAAAATTTGACTAACAACTCTTCTCTCAACTTCTCCTCCAACATCTTCTCTTTTAGGTGCAATAGCATCAAGTTCATCTATGAAAATAATAGAAGGAGCGTTTTTTTCTGCTTCTTCAAAAATATCTCTTATTTTCTTTTCAGATTCCCCATAAAATTTTGACATAACTTCAGGGCCATTTAATAAAATAAAATTAGCTTCTGATTCATTTGCAACTGCTTTTGCTAAAAGAGTCTTACCTGTTCCAGGAGGCCCATGCAATAAAACTCCTTTTGGAGGTTGAATTCCTAATCTCTGAAAAATTTCAGGACGTTTAATTGGAATCTCAACCATTTCTCTTATCTTCTTAATTTCATCAGTAAGTCCTCCAATATCTTCATATGTAATTTCTGGGACATTTTCTTCACTTATATCAACTGCTTTTGAATTTAGAGATACAATTGTGTTTTCAGTAATTCTAATTGGTTGATTAGGATTTGTAGAAACTACTAAAAATTTAATTTGAGAAATTCCTCCTCCTAAATTTCCAAAACCCATTCCACCAAATAAATCATTTAAATTTCCAAAAATATCTCCCATTTCTCCAAATTCTTCTGACATTAAATCTTTTCTTCTCTGAACTCCTCCTAAAACAACAACATCTCCTTTAAGAACAGTTCTTCCTAATAATCCATTTCTTAAATGCTCTGGATCTCCTTGCACCATTATTCCTTTTTGTGCAGGAGCAATTGTAATTTTCTTTGCTTCTTTAATTTCTGCTCTAAAAATCTTAACAGGTTCTCCAATACCTGTTTTTGCATTTCTTCTTAAAATACCATCAATTCTAATTATTCCTTCACCTACATCAGCAGGATATGCTCTATCAGCAATTGCAACTGTCTCTCTATTTCCTTTAATTACAATAGCATCTCCTCTTCTAATTTCTAAATCTCTCATAACATCTGCATCAATTCTAGCAATTCCTTTATATGCATCGTCTTGCAATGCTTCAACAACTTTTAATGAAATTTCTTTTTGAGCCATTTTAATTTCTTTTTCTTAATTCCTCAAAATTTAAACTTAGTTTACCAAAATCTTCAAAGCATAATTTAACCATTTCGTCCATCATTTTTTCTTGCTCTCTCATAAATGCAACTATTTCTTTAGGAATTGAAACAGCATAACTGTTTCCTACTAATCGCATTTTAACTTTAAACTCCTTATTTTTTAAATTTATAAATTTATTGTATTCTTGCTCATCAATAGGATGAACAATTTTTTCATTACATTTTGGACAAACCATTGCTCTAAAAACAAATCCATTTTTCATAAATTGAGTTTTTTTCATTTTGATATTGCATTTTCTACATAGAATTGGGTTATCAAATATATCATGTGTCATTTTAACTTAAATATAATGCCACAGATCCTTTGGAAATGTGGCTAGGGGTTGAAAGAAGGTATAGAGTGTATACCTACTGTGTATACAAGAGATATATACTATTTAAAGATTTCTATTATAAATAACTTTTAAAAACCCTATTCGTATTTATTAAATATGAAAAATTTCAAAAAGGGGTTTAAAAAATTCTGGAAGAAATTTTGGTTTATTGTTTGGAAAGATAATAGCTTCAAAGGATGGATAATCTCTATATTATTTTTATTTATAATTATAAAATTTGTTTTCTTTCCTCTATTAAATTTAGTAACAGGGACAAGTCTTCCTTTAGCAATTGTTGAATCTTGTAGTATGTATCATTCAGGAAATATTTTTTCAAATTTTGATAATTGGTGGAACAGACATGATACAAAATATTTAGAACTTGGAATTGAGGAAATAGAATTTTCAGAATTCTCATTTAAACGCGGATTCAATAAAGGTGATATTTTATTTATTGTTGGAACCAAACCAGAAAAACTAGAAATAGGGGACGTAATAATATTTGAAGCATCTCAAGCTAATCCAATTATTCATAGAATAATTAATATAAAAGAAGAACAGGATAATTATATTTTCTCTACAATTGGAGATAACAATAAAGGGCAACTAACTTTTGAAAGGTCGATTTCACAAGAAAAAATAGTTGGAAAAGCTGTATTTAGAATGGTTCCTTATTTAGGGTGGGTGAAACTAGTATTTTTTGAAGCAGGTAGGCCTTCTTCAGAAAGAGGATTTTGCCAGGAAAATTAAAGAGAAATATTTATAAAAGGAGAAATGTAAAATCTACAATGGAATTTTGCCCAAAGTGCGGTTCAGTATTAATTCAAAAAAGAAAAAATTTTGGATGTGCAAGATGTGGTTATTCTTCAAAAGAAAAAATTAAAATAAGTACTTCTGAAAAAATTGAAAAAAAAGGGGACATAGGTGTTGTCACTGAAAAAGATACTGAAACTCTTCCTATTGTAGCTGAAAAATGTAAAAAATGTGGAAATGAAAAAGCTTTTTTCTGGACAGTTCAAACACGTGCAGGAGATGAAGCAGAAACAAAATTCTTCAAATGCACAAAATGCAGCCATATTTGGAGAGAATATAGGTGAAACTATCTTTCATATCAATAAGAACCTATGCTCGAGTAGAGAATATAGATGAGATATAGATAAACCTTTTAAACTCTATCTATAATATATTATTAATGGCTCTGTAGCTCAGTTTGGTAGAGCACCAGACTCTTAAAAGAAACCCGCTGGTTTCTTTTTAACTTCCTCAAAGTACGAAACGGCGATTTCAAATTGCCTCTGGGGAAATCGCAAAGGAGATATCTGGGTGTCGGGGGTTCAAATCCCTCCAGGGCCATTATCTATTTCCTGTGTTTAAAGAATTCAATTTGCCTAAATCTTTTCATAACTTTATTAT
>CAZZFU010000026.1:0-6154 GCA_964653965.1 Candidatus Woesearchaeota archaeon | reverse complement strand
ACATAATCTGCACCAAACTTTCTATTTCTAGTATCTTTTATAGTTATTTTTTCATTAGTTATTCCACTTGCATAATATATTCCACGATTATTTACAGAATTTATACCAAGATATATGCATCCTGCCAAAATTACTACACCTGCACTTCCTAATATGATCTTTTTTCCCTTTTTTCCAATTTTTAGAATTTTCTCTAGTATATTTTCTTTATTATTTAAATTACCTTGTGTGTCACTTCTATTATCATAATCTCCATTTGTCATAATAATTCAGAGAACTAATTATTTATAAATCTTTCTATATGTTACCTTTTAATAGTGAATACAATTAATATTTTTCATAGAATTCCTTAATTGTAGATTCATAACTTTCAGGAAAAAGTGGGATAATACGTCCTGTATCTAAAATAAAAACCCCATTAACTCTGCCTTTTGCTGCTTCTAAAGCCATTTCAAAATTTCTTTTTGCTTCTTCTTGACTGCCTTGCCAATTACTTCCTTCGTATATTTCTCCTATTATTACTTCTACATCTTTATTTATTTCCTGCTCAAGATGGTTTATCAATTCATTTTTTTCCTGTTCACTTCTTGGTGCTCCGATGCCTGCGCCAAAACAGGAATAATAGGGTAGAAATTCTGGTAAAGCCCATTCCCCTCTTAGACAAACTTTACCAGTATAAACAGCATCAATTTTAGGTTTAACATCTATAATCACTTCTTTGCTTCTTTCCCGTCCCGGCTTTTCAAAATCCAAATTAACATACATTTCACTTGATGGAGAAAAAATTTCAACATCATGTTCTTCTGCAAACTCAGCTGTTTCAATAATAGCTAATTTAAAATTTTCTATTAAATTTGTATTCTCAATCAACTCTTCAGGTATAATTCTCATTCCAGAACCCTGTTGCCCTTCTCTGAGATAGATAATCTCGGGATTTAACCAGATTTTAAATCCTCTTTCATGTGCTTCATCAATAAAGTTCGCAAAAAATTCTTTTTCTCCTGGAAATAAGTTTAATTCTCCTTGCTCATCTGCATAATAGCCCATTTGAAAAGCAAAAGTATTAATTCCAGCTTCTTCTGCCTTGTCTAAATCAGAAAAAATAGGCTCCATTATAGAAATATCATATCCTTCTGGAACAACTCCTTCTGGAAGAGCTTCTTCTGGGATTATTGTAGAGGCACCAAAACTCGGCATCCAAACCCCCTTGTAAATAAATTCTTCTTTTTGTGGGTTATTAATTAAAAGAAAACTTAAGACTATTCCTATAATCACTAACCCGATAATTCCAATTATCACCCGCTTTTTCATATTATATGTAGTAAATTAATTTATTTAAAAGTATTTATTAATTAGAGGGTGGGTGTTTTTTTTAATTAGTAAAATTTTTATTTTAATTCAATAATTACTTCTTGAGATTCACAAACATATTCTTTGAATTTTCCACTTTTTGTATCTCCAAGTAATACTGGAATTAGAGAAATTTCTTTAATTTCTTCATCAAAGCTTATTTCATCATAAAATCCTTGCCCAATTACTAATCCATTTTCAGGCCATTTTAAAGTTATTTCTCTTATATTTATTGGTTTAGAACTACCTTCTTTATGCAAAATTAATTTCATTGAATAAATATTCACATTTCCATAATTAATTATATAAAGAATTCCAGAATCATAACTAAATTCAAAAGAAACATCATTACATACTAAGGCAATGTTTTGTCCTGCAATTGTTACTGCTTCTCCTGTTATTCCTTTTGACCAAGCAAATATGATTCCAGCCATTATAATTACCATGACTAATAATAAAAGAACAGAAATTACTGAAGATATTCCTCTTTTTTCCATTTTTTAAAAAATATTTTATAGTAAATAAATGTTTTGATGCAATTATTTTTAAAGGAAAATATTAAAAACTAAAAAATCTTTTTTCATTATATTTTGAAAGGAGGTATGGAAATTATGAATAATAAAATATTAATTGTTTGCATGATTGTGTTAGTTACTTCTATGAACTTTGCTTTTGCTGCAGAAGGACAGCAAAATACAATTAATCTTGGTTTAGGAGAAGGAGGACAAACTCAAGTTCAGGAAAGAGTCCAGGTTCAAGAAGGAGAGCATCTTGGAGAAAATGGAAAAATGTTTAAAATACAAACACAAGCTAATAATAGAATTAAAATTCAAGCTGGAAATGTTTCTGCAAATTGTGCCTGTAACATGACTCAAGAAAAAGTTCAAGAAAAAACACAGCTCTATGCTCAAATGTCTAATGGAAAACAAGCAGAAATTAAAGTAATGCCAGATACTGCTTCTGAAAGAGCATTAGAAAGACTGAGACTAAAAGTTTGTTCTGAAGAAAACAATTGTACTATTGAGCTTAAAGAAGTTGGTAAAGGTGAAAAAGCTCAAATAGCTTATGAAATGCAAATAGAGAGACACTCAAAAATACTTGGAATTTTTCAAAAGAAAATGCAAGTAAGAACACAAGTAAGTGCAGAAAGTGGAGAGATTATTAGAGTTAAGAAACCTTGGTGGGCTTTTTTAGCATCAGAACCAGCTGAAGAATAAGTTTGATTTTTATTTCTTTTTCCAGCTCTTTCTCAAATTAACATTACTTAGAAGAGAAATTACTAGAGCTAAAACTGCTGTTAGTAAAGACAAAATAATTGTTGCTTGTGAGATTTTCCAATTAGATAAAAGGTAAAGAAAATAAACTGCTAATCCTAAATCAAACAAAAGGAATAAACAACCCCACCTAATTCTCGCCCTCTCTTTTAATATCATATTTTAATTAATCAAAGCCTCCTTTTAAACATATTGATTAAATAACAACAATGCTTTAAAAGTTTATTTTATAAAGTTGAATCATGGAAAAAAAATTCAGGGCTTATATTGTTCCAAATTTTATAAGAGAAGAAAAAGAAGAAACCCTTGTTCTAAAAACAAAAACAGGTGCAAGAATAGCTTTTACAAATTCCTCTTCTCTTATTGGTTATGAAATAGAAAATAATAGAGGATTAAATAATTTTTTAAAAACCATGTTTAGGATACCAAAATATAAAACAGAGGAATCTTTTTATAATAAGATTAATGAACTGGTTAAACAAACAAATCTTAATGAAAGCAAAATTGAAAAATTTTGTAAGAGAAATGGATTAATTCCTATTAAACTACTAATGAAAAGATGATTAAATGGTTTGAAAAAAGAAATGCACTTTCTTGGACAATCACTATTCTCATTGCTGTATTTGTGTTTTATTTTTCTTCATTAACTTTTGAAGGAATAGGAGGAGGAATAGGAGATACAAATTGGATGGCTATTTTGTATCATATTTTAATATTCTTTTTTCTTTCTCTATTCTTTTTTATATCTTTTATTAGAGGAAAAGAAAATTGGAAACTTATTTTATTTGGAATCTTGATTCTTCTTTCTTATGGAATTATAGATGAAATTCATCAATTTTTTGTTCCTGGAAGATTTTCTACTTTTACTGATGTTATTTTTGATTTTATAGGTATTTTATTTGCATTAATAGTATATTTAATCTCTTTAAATTCTAAGAAAAATAAATAGTGAATTATCGCAATCTTTAAAAGAGCCTTTTTCGTTTTTGATATAATTAAAAGGAGTGATTATAATGGAAGAAGAACAAACTGAAAATTCAGAGGCTTCACAGCAAGCACCAGAAGATACTTCTCAACCCCCTGTTGCCCCTCAAACTCCAGTGCAATCTCAAGGGGGAGTAGAGGAGATACCGATTTTGCCAGAAAAACCAGTAGAATCAGAAGAAGTAGCACAAACAACTGAAACTGGAATTCTAGAGCAATCTCCTGCAGATATGCAACAAGCTGTAGCTCCGCAGGCAGAACAAACTATGGCTCCAGCTCCACAACCAGGACAGCCTGCAGAACCTTCTATTCCGCAATCAGGACAGCCTGCAGAACTTCAAGTGCCTGTACCATCGCAAGTGCCACCAGCTGAAGAAGAAGTCAAAAAGCCAATTGAAGAGCAATCAGAACAAAATCCAACAGAACAAAATTAATAATTTTTTATTTTAATTAAGAAGATTTATATATCTTCTTAATAAATTATATTTATGAACTTAAAAACTATCTTTGGATTAATTTTTTTATTAATAGTTGTATTTTTGTTAGGAATGTATTGGTTTGTTCCTTTAAAAAGCGGAGATTTTCTAGTAAAAACAGAGGAGAATAATTTTAGTTTAACTAATGAGAGTGACATGCAATTTTATAAAAACATGAGGTTTCCTGAACCCTATATTTCTTATAGAATTGAAGACTGCACTTTACAAAAACAAGAAGATATGGAAAGAGGTTTTGATATTATTAAAGATTTGACTGTTTTAGATTTTTATCCAGTTACTTCTAATGAAGAAATATATATTACTTGTTCTAGTAAAAATGTAATTGAAGAAGGAATGTTTGTTGCTGGTGAAGGAGGGCCAACAAAACCAATAGTTGCTGGAAATTTTGTAATTATACTTGCAGGAGAAATTCTTTTAATAAAAGATTCCAAATGCCCCCAGCCAAATGTGGCTATGCATGAATTGTTTCATGTTTTAGGATTTAAACATTCTGAAAATTCAAATAATATTATGTATCCTGTGAGTAAATGTGATCAAGAAATTAGCCAAGATATGATTAATTTAATAAATGAACTATATTCTATTCCAAGTTATCCTGATCTTGTTCTTGGAAATGTTTCAGCAACTTTAAACAATAGATATCTAGATGTAAGAGCCACTGTTTGGAATTATGGTTTTAAAGACGCAACTTCAAGCACTTTAATAATATATGGAGATGGTAAAGAAATAAAAAGAATAGATATCTCTCCTATAGAAATTGGAGAAGGGAGGTCTAGTTATTTGAGTAATATCTTTATTTCTAGATTAAGTTTAGAAAAATTAGAACTAGTAGTAGAATCAAATTTCCCAGAATTAGATAAAGAAAACAATAGAGTTATTCTGGAAATAAAAAAATAAAAATCATTCGTCAAGATCCAGAGAATCTAAATCCTTTAGGAATTCGTCGTCTTCTTCCCCAAGTATCATGTCAAACTCTTCATCCATATTTTAACCTCGTTTTTTGTTGATTTTTAAAGAAATAATTAGTTTTTAAACATTTCTATATAACAAAGATTATATGATGAAGGTAGAGTTGGGAAAATAAAAAATCCCTTTTTCTAGTTCAAGTAAAAGTATTCATTTAGAGAATACTTTTGTTGTTCTTTTCAATTTCTTTTCTAATCAAATCAAATTTTTCCCTTATATCTGCAACCATCTTATTTGTATTTGCTTCCTCTGTTAATTCCATTATTAAATTTATAACATTTTCTGCTAAGGGTAATTCTTCTTTTGTATCTTTATGTCCAATAATTTTATTTCTTACTTTTGCTAATTTTTTAAAGTAAGAGGGTATATTTGGAAGCGAATTATAGTCTTTTTTTAAATATTTTAAAGTTTCATAGAAATTAAAAGCCTCTAAGATAATATAGTGTGACAGTTTATCAGAAGGGTGACAATTTTCTACTTTTTTACAAACTTCGATAGTAAGGGGATCTTCATAATCTTTTTCATTTTTTTCTAATACTTGCATAAAATCAACTAAAAATCTTATAGCAACATAAGAATTCCCTAATTTATTAAAAGGGGTCATTTCATCTTTAGAAATTTCTTTTAACAATTCCTCATCATTTAGTTTTTTCATTTTAACCAAAAATAGCATTTATTATCATAACTAAAATAGGCATTCCAAAAAAAATTGCAAGAAGAATCCAAATAATTATCATTCGCCTATCATTAGTCTTTTTCATACATTTTTCAGAACAATAATACTTCCTACCTACTTTTATAATTTTTTTCTCATCTACTACTTTTCCACATTCATAACATTTAAGTTTCATATCCTAAAAAGTTTTTTAAAACTTAATAAGTTTTCGGAAATAAAAAATCCCTCCACCCACTCAGAAAATAAAATTTTCTAGGACATTCAAAATCCATAAAAGATTTTGAAGTGATTCGAACTGATGTACTCTTAGAATCTGAAAAATAAATGGGGCTCTAAGCCCCATACAATCCCTCCACCCAGACTCGAACTGGGGATCTCCCGGGTTCTATTGAACATTTGGCTTATCA
>CAZZFU010000025.1:3630-6313 GCA_964653965.1 Candidatus Woesearchaeota archaeon | reverse complement strand
ATGAAAAAGAGAGTGATTGTTCTAAGTCTTGGTGGAAGTTTAATTATTCCAGAAAACGTAGATGAGAAATATCTTAAAGAATTTAAAAGAATTATTCTAAAAAATACAAAAAAATACAAATTTATTATTGCATGCGGAGGAGGAAGCATTGCGAGAAAATATATCTCTGCCTTAAAAAAAGCAGGATTTAATGAAAGATTTCAAAGTTTGTCTGGAATTTCTGCAACAAGAATGAATGCAAGATTTATGAATTACTTTTTTAAAATGGAACCTGAAAAAGGAATTCCTCACACAAAATCTACATTAAAAAAATATCTTAAAAAAAGAGATGTGGTTTTTTGTGGGGCTTTAGAATATAACCCAAATCAAACTTCAGATTCAACTGCTGCACAAATTGCAAGAAGCTATAAGACAATTTTCATAAATCTAACAAATGTTAAAGGGCTTTATGACAAAAATCCCAAAAAATATAGAAATGCGAAATTTATAAAAGAAATTTCATGGAAAAATTTTGACAAAAAAGCAAATGAAAGCAAATACCATCCAGGACAGCATTTTGTATTAGACCAAACAGCTTCAAAAATAATTTTAGAAAACAAAATTCCAACATATATAATTGGAAAAGATATGAAACAATTAGATAATATTCTAAACAGCAGAAAATTCACAGGAACTCTAATAAAAGGATGAAAAACACACTTCTAATACAAGAAACAGATTTTAATAAAATAAGAAAAATAATAAAAGAAAATCCAAATAAAACTATAATTTTCTCTAGTGATAATGACGAGTTAAATAGAAAAGTATTAGAAAAAGAAAAAATAAATATTTTACTTCTAAATCAAATCCATAGAAAAGATAAATTAAAACAAAGAAATTCAGGATTAAATTTGGTTCTTGCAAAATTAGCAAAAAAGAGGGGGATTTCAATAGGAATAAATCTAGATGAAATAATAGAATCAAAAGAAAACAACAAAAAAGACATTTTAGCAAGAGTAAAACAAAATATAAAAATATGTAATAAATATAAAATAAATATGGAATTTATTGCACTAAAAGATAAAAACAAAAGAGATTCTTATGATTTAAAATCTCTTGGATTGGTTCTTGGAATGCCAACTAATATGACTTCTCAAATTGGGAAGTTTTTTTAATGGAAATTCCTTAAAAATAAAGGAGATAAAAAATGGATATAGATAAATTAATGGACTCTTTAAGTCCAAATGAAAGAAAAATACTTCCTTATCTTAAAGAAAACATAAATGAAATATGTGAAAAATCTGGATTAAATAATACTTCTGTATTAAGAGCATTAGAATATCTTCAAAATAAAAAAATAGTTGAATTAAAATTTGAAAAGAAAAAAATAATAGAAATAGATGTGAATGGAAGTTTGTATCGTTCTAAAGGGCTTCCAGAAAGAAGACTTATAAATCTTTTAAGTGAAAAACACATTATTTCTCTTTCAGAAGCGCAAAAAGAGAGTAAATTATCACATGATGAATTTAAGGCTTCTCTAGGAGCTCTAAAGAAAAAAGCAATAATTGAATTAAAAAATGGAAAAATAGTTTTAAATGCAAATAGAGAAGAAATATCTAAAAAAAGTAATGAAGAATCTCTTCTTGAATCATTGCCTTTAGAATATGATTTACTTTCTCCTGAACAAATTAATGCTTTTAAATTATTAGAAAAAAGAAAAGAAATTGTAAAAATAAAAGAAACAAAAAGTCCTAAAATAAAAATAACAGAAACAGGAAAAAAAGTTTTAAAATATAAAACAAGCCGTCAAGAAAGAATTGAACAATTAACAAGTGATATGTTAAAAAAAGATTCCTCTTGGAAAGGGAAAAAATTTAGAAGATATGATATTCTATCTCCTCTTCCTGCTATTTCAGGTGGCAAAAGACATTTTGTTAATCAATCAACAGATTATGCAAGGAGAATTTGGACAGATATGGGTTTTAAAGAAATGTCTGGAAATTTAATTGTTAGTTCTTTTTGGAATTTTGATGCTTTATTTACTGCGCAAGATCATCCAGTTAGAGAAATGCAAGATACTTTTTTTATAAATAGAGAAAAAGAACTTCCAAATGCTAAACTTGTAAAAGCTGTAAAAGAAAGTCATGAAAAAGGTGTTGCTGGAAGTAAAGGATGGGAATATGAATGGCAGGAAAAATTAGCAAAAAAAGAAGTATTAAGAACACATACCACCTGCCTTTCAGCCCAAACTCTTGCAAAATTAAAAGAAAAAGATATTCCAGCAAAATTCTTTGCTCTCGGAAAGTGTTTTAGAAATGAAACAATTGATTGGAAACATGGATTTGAATTCAATCAAACAGAAGGAATTGTTGTTGATGAAAATGCAAATTTCAAACATTTATTAGGTTATTTAAAAGAATTTGCAAAAAAAATGGGTTATGAAAAAATTAGATTTCGTCCTGCTTATTTTCCATATACAGAACCAAGTTTAGAAGGAGATGTTTGGGACGAAGAAAAAAAACAATGGATAGAATTAATAGCTGCAGGAATATTTCGACCAGAAGTTACAAAACCTTTACTTGGAAAAGCAATACCTGTTTTAGCATGGGGGCCTGGATTTGATAGAATGATTATGAAAATATTTGGAATTTCTGATATAAGAGATTTATATAAAAATGATATCCGTCAATTAAGAAAAATGAAA
>CAZZFU010000025.1:0-3530 GCA_964653965.1 Candidatus Woesearchaeota archaeon | reverse complement strand
TTCTGATATAAGAGATTTATATAAAAATGATATCCGTCAATTAAGAAAAATGAAAGTTTGGATAAAATGAAAATTAAATTGAATGGCTTAATCAAGGGAAGGTTAAGCGAAGGAAACCGTTGAGGTGTCCTCGCAATGGCAAATATAAAAATTCCAAGAGAACAATTTGAAAAAGAAATTGGAAAACTAGATGAAAAAATGCAAAATAAAATTTCAATGTTTGGAACAACTTTAGAAAGCTTTAATGAAAAAGAAATAGAATTAGAAATTTTTCCTGATAGGCCAGACATGCTTTCTTATTCAGGATTTAAAAGAGCTTTTTTAGGATTTTTAGGAAAAAAAACAGGATTAAGAAAATATAAGATAAATAAACTCGAAAAAAATTATCAAGTTATTATAGATTCTTCTGTAAAGAAAATCAGACCTTACACTACTTGTGCAATAATTAAAAAATTAAATTTAAATGATGAAAAAATAAAAGAATTAATAGATATTCAAGAAAAATTACATAGTACTCTAGGAAGAAATAGAAAAAAAGTAGCAATAGGAATTTATCCTTTGGAAAAAATTAAACTTCCTATAATCTTCAAAGCCCTGGAACCAGATAAAATAAAATTTCAACCTTTAGAAGAAGACAAGGAAATGTCTGGAATTCAAATTCTAGAAAAACATCCTGCTGGAAAAGAATATGCTTTTCTTTTGTCAGGAAAACCAAAATTTCCTATTTTTATTGATGCAGATAAAAACATTTTAAGTATGCCTCCAATTATTAATTCTCATCTTACAGGAAAAATATCAAAAAACACAAAAGAAGTTTTTATAGAGTGTTCTGGATTTGATTTAAAGATTTTGAAAAAATGTCTAAATATAATTGTAACTAGTTTAGCTGATATGGGAGGAGAGATTTATGCAATGGAACTAAAATACAAGAAAAAGATAATTACTCCAAATTTAAATCCTGAAAAAAGAAAAATTTCTCTAGAAAACACAAATAAGCTTCTTGGTTTAAATCTCAAAGAAAAACAATTAAAAAATTTTCTTGAAAAAATGGGATATGAATATTCTAAAAAAGAAGTATTAATTCCTGCTTGGAGAACAGATATATTGCATGAAGTTGATTTAATTGAAGATGTTGCAATAGCTTATGGATATGAAAATTTTGTTCCTGAAATTCCTAAAGTTTCTACAATAGGAGAAGAAAGTAAAAAAGAAGTTATAAAAAGAAAAATATCTGAAATTTTAATTGGACTAAATCTTTTAGAAATATCAAATTATCATCTAACAAATAAAAGAGAGCAATTCAAAAACATGGGAATTCTAAAAAAACAAGAAAAAGATTATGTGGAAGTAGAAGAATCAAAAACAGAATATAATATCTTAAGAAAGGATTTAAGTCATTATTTGCTCAAAATTTTATCAAATAATATAGATTCAGAATATCCTCAAAATATTTTTGAAATAGGAACAGTTTTTACTCCAGAGGAAAGAGAAAAGCTTGCTATTGCATTAGCTCCTGGAAACTTTACAGAAATTCGACAAATTTTAGAATATCTTTTTAAAATGATGAATTTGAAAATGGAATTAAATGAAAAAGAAGATTTTCCTCCTTATTTTATAGAAGGAAGAGTAGGAGAAATTATCTTCAAAGATAAATCTATAGGTTTTTTAGGAGAAATTCATCCAAAAATATTAAAGAACTGGAGAATAAAAATGCCAATTGCCCTTCTTGAAATAGATTTAGAGGAAATTTTTGAAAATTTTGATTAAATTAATTATTTTAAAAAAATCTTTTATAGCAATTGTTCAATTAATCTCAATCCTTCCTGAACCATTTTTTCTCCTGCTCCTATTTCGAGATAGGTCACATAGTTACCACCATAATTGTCGCCACCCTGATTTGCTGCTTCCTCTGTTGGAACATATAATAAAAAATGGTCTCCTTGTCCATTATAGGAGTAGCCGTAGAGGAATGTGTTGGGAAGACGTGATTGTTCTCGCAGATTTATCTGGTGCCCAATAAACATTTCTCCTGCCATACTCACAAAAGCAACTGAATCGCCGAGAACAACAGTAGTGATTCCTGCATAATGAGGACCGTCAGACATATAACTTGTATATCCATAATTTGCATCTTTTCTGTTATCAAACTGCAACAGACTCTCTTTTACTTCTATTGTCCCAGAACTTATAGGTTGAGTAGTAACACTTAGAGCTTCTTTTGCCAAATCTTCTCCAGCATTCTTAATGTCACTGAAAGTACCCGATCCACTTCCCATATAATAAGGGTCAATATCTCCTGCTGCACCATTGATGAACATACCAACACCAGAAATACGGTCCTCAATATAATCTGCCATTGTTCCTGGAAAATCAGCTGATATCTGATAATTGTATTCGCTTAAAAAAACAGGGTGACAAGCATAATTGACCATCATAGCACGAGTATTTCCAGAAGCATCATAAACTCTTATTACACCAACAGTTTGGTCATCAGACTCTGTAGAGACACAATCATAAATAGTCCAACACATCTTAGTTACATAATTATTTACCACATACCTACGATTTTGAGACATATAATCACTATCAAGAGTTCCTTTGCCTGCAGAAATAGTCGCAGGGAACATGTTATTCACTGCCTCACCAATAGCACTTATAATACTTTGCTCTGAAGCTCCATACCACGGGTCATTAGAAAGCGCATCATAATCTATAGTATACTCCAAACTTCGCGACCAAAGATTAAAACCTCCAGTAGCATATAATTGTTTCATTCCTCCTGTTTCAGGAGCAGGACCAGAGTGCACATGGCTACTACTCAGGATAACGTGGTCAAGCCCATATAATTGCTTAGCTTGATTTATCACTTTATCTGAAGTGTAAAACTCTTCGTCAACAGCAACAACTGCTAAGGAAGTGTCTCCATCGTCAAGCACCAAGACACGAGCATACAGACGATCATGGATTCCAGTACAATCTTTCAACCCAACATATCCTCCCATAAGATGAGGGCATTCACAAGTAATATCAACTTTTGCTGTTCCTGCATAAAGTTCTCCTACTCCACCACCATTACTATTTGAAACACAAGCAGTTCCAGCTGAATTTTTAGAATAACCTAAATTACAAGTTAAAACAGTACAAGTACCCCAAGATGCATAATAACCATTAATACACTGCCGAGTTTGTTGTCCTGTTCCATGTGAAATTGTACAACTTCTTGTTTGACTAGAAGTGCAAGGTTCTCCTGATGGAGTGTCTTGAACACAACTATTTCCAGAAATATGATAATTAATATTACAATCAGTCACAGAACAAGAACTCCAAGAAGACCAATATCCATTATTACAAGTTCTATCTCTTTCTCCAATTCCATATTGAATATAACAGTTTTCTTCTTGAGTTTGTCCAGAAGAACATTCTGTTCCTCCTCCATTTCCTCCATTATCAAGAACACAACTATTTCCCATTTGATTATAACCATTATCACAACCAACTACTTCACAACTTCCCCAATACCAAGTTCCTGA
>CAZZFU010000024.1:0-7291 GCA_964653965.1 Candidatus Woesearchaeota archaeon | reverse complement strand
GTAAAATTAATGAAACAACAAGATAAAATTAGAAACATAGCAATTGCTGCACATATTGATCATGGTAAGACAACCTTTTCAGATAATCTGTTGCTTGGTGCAGGAATGATGTCTGAAGAAGAGGCTGGAAAAGCATTGAAACTTGATTTTCACGAAGACGAATCTTCAAGAGGAATTACAATTGATTCTGCATCAGTAAGCATGATACACAATGTTGGAGGAGAAGAGTATTTAATTAATTTAATAGATACTCCTGGACATGTTGATTTTGGCGGAGATGTTACAAGAGCTATGAGGGCTGTTGATGGATGTATTGTTTTATGTTGTGCTGTTGAAGGTGTAATGCCTCAAACAGAAACAGTTTTAAGACAAGCCCTAAAAGAGTTAGTAAAACCTGTTCTTTTCATAAATAAAGTTGATAGACTAATCAAAGAAGTTAAATTAACTCCTCAAAAAATGGAAAAGAAATTTATTTCTATTATTGAACATGTTAATGAGTTGATTGAAAACATTGCACCAGAAGGATATAAAGAAAAATGGAAAGTTGGTGTTGGAGAAGGAAGTGTTGCTTTTGGTTCTGCATTTCATAATTGGGGTTTGAGTTTTCCCTATATGAAGAAAAAAGCCATAACTTTCAAAGAAATAATTGATGCATATAATGAAGATAATCACAAAGCACTTGCTAAAAAAGCTCCTTTGCATGAAGTTGTTTTAGAAATGAGTGTTAATCATCATCCAAATCCTGTGAATGCTCAGAAATATAGAATTCCAAAAATATGGCATGGAGAACTTGATTCTGAAATTGGAAAATCTTTGATAAACTGTGATTCAAATGGCCCTCCTGTTTTTATGCCTATTAAAATTGTCGTAGATAAACATGCAGGGGAAGTTGCAGCAGGAAGATTATTTTCAGGAACACTTAAACAAGGAGATGAAGTTTATATGAATCTCGCAAAAAGGAAAGTCAGAGCACAACAAGTTTCTGTTTATAAAGGAGCTCAAAGAGTTATTGTTAATGAGGTTTGTGCTGGAAATATTATTGGAGTTGTTGGATTAAAAGACACTTTTGCTGGAGAAACAGTCAGCAAAGAACCAATGGAACCATTAGAAGCTATTAAACATTTATTTGAACCAGTTGTTACAAAATCTATTGAAGCTACAAAAGCTGCTGATTTACCTAAATTAGTAGAAATTTTAAAACAAGTGGGTAAAGAGGACCCTTCTATTAAAATTGAAATTAATGAACAAACAGGAGAAAGTTTAATGTCTGGTATGGGTGAGTTGCATTTAGAGATTATAGAAAATCGAATTAAAAGTGAAAAAGGTTTGGATGTTAAAACCTCTCCTCCAATTATAGTTTACAGAGAAACTGTTACAAAACCTTCTGAAGTAAAAGAAGGAAGAAGCCCAAATAAGCATAATAGTTTTTATTTGAAAATGGAGCCTTTAGATGACAAAACTTATGAAGCAATAAGAAGTGGGGCACTACCAGAAGGAAGAGTTAAAAAGAAAAGTACAGCCCTTGCAGAAGTATTATCTCAATTAGGTTGGACTGGAGATAGTATAAGAGATGTTAGAGATATTTACAAAAGCAATATGTTTTTAGATGAAACAAGAGGAGAGGTTCATATTGGTGAAGTTATTGAAATGGTTTTAGATGCTTTTGAAATGGTAATGGATGCTGGACCTTTAGCTAGGGAGCCTTGTATGAAACTGAAAGTCTCATTAGTAGATATTAGGCTTCATGAAGATGCTATTCATCGAGGACCGGCTCAGGTTTATCCTGCTGTAAGAGAAGGACTTACAGAAGCAATTAAGACTGCTGGAGCTGCTATTTTTGAACCATTACAAGTTCATGTTATTGAAGCTCCTGAAAAATTCACAGGAACAATGACAAAATTAGTTGGAAGTAAGAGAGGACAAATGATTGACATGTCTTCAGAAGGAACAATTTCAAAAATAAAAGCAAAGATTCCTGTAGCAGAAATGCTTGGTTGGAGCAATGATTTGCGTTCTGCAACAGAAGGAAGAGGAACTTCTTCAATATTAGAACAGAACTTTGAAAGAGTTCCTACAAATCTTCAGGCAGATGTTATAAGAAAAATAAGAAATAGAAAAGGTTTGGCTGAGAACCAGTAATTCTATTACAATAATTCTTAAAAAGTCTTTAAATAAATAATTTATTATGGGTGATGGATTAACTGACGTTAGACAGGATGAAAGTCTTGAAGAACAAAATATTAAAATAGGTAAATTAGAAGAACAATTTAGGGAAGAATCTTCTCCTGAATTAGCAAAAGAAATAATAAAAGAATTTGATAATCTTCTGCATATGAAAAGAGGATATTGGAAGTATATTAATACACCAAAAGTCGAAGCAAAGAAAAAAGAATATATAAATTACTTAAAGAATAATTAATAGTTGTTTTAATTATATACTTCATATCAATAATATTTTTATAGTGTTATTTTATGGGAAATTTATGTCTAAAAATAATATAGATGAAAAAGTTGAAAGAATTAATTTACTAAGAAAAAAATTTAGGGAAAATCCTTCTGAATATACAGCAGCAGAATTATATCTTAAAATTGAAAATCTCTTGGACAGGCCTTTAATTAGATTCACTTTTCAAGAAGTAAAAGATTATGAAGATGAGCTTAAAAGGTTAGGAAATTATTGTGATTTAGAAAAAAAAGTTAAAAAAATTAATTTATTGAGAGAAAAATTTATAGAAAATATTTCTGAGGAACGGGCAACAAAATTATATCTTAAAATTAAAAAGCTCTTTGATGGAACTGTACCTTTAGTTAGATTATCTTTTGAAGACCGGTCAAATTATAGAGAAGAGCTTAAAATGTTAGAAGATTATTGTAGAGGAGATTTAGAGAAGATAGAAGTAACAAATTATTACAGAATAAAACTTGCTTCAGAATTATCTATATCTTAAAGTTAGAAATAAAACAGTTGTTGTTCCAAAACAAGCAATTAGAAAACTTATAATTACTGGCCATTCTTGCAATAATATTCCATATGCTAACCAAATATATGCTCCTATTGTAAAAATAATTATGAATGTTAAACTAATATCTTTTGCACTTTTTCTCTTGTAAATTTTATATGCCTGAGAAAAATGACTAAGACTCATAATAATTCCCATAATTGTTGCTAAAATGCTTACTATTTCAAATAACATTTAAAATGAAATGTAGAGTGGTTATTAAATATTTTTGTGGGATAGATAAATTTAAAAATAATTGACTTATAAAAGCTTTACAATGGGTATTGATGATTTAATTAAAAAAATAGAAATTAGTAAAGAATATTTTGAGAAATTTAAAAAAGGGGAAATAGATCAAGAAACATTTTATAATGCTTGTGAAATATTAATAAATGATGAAGAAAAAAATGCAGATGAAATAAAGGAAAAAATTAATGATTATGAAGAAAAAATTATTGAATTTAAAAGAGAACTTGCACAATTAATTAAAAAAATTACTAATTTTGAAGCAAACTACATTAATATATTTGAACAAAAAGCATTAAAAGGAAAGTACAAAGAAAAAAGAACTTTTGAAGAGCAAGTTAGAGAATATGATGAAATGCAAAAAAGATTAAAAGAGGAAAAAGAAAATTAAATATTTTGAATCATTAAATTTATATATCAACTTTTTCTAAAAAAGAGCGTATGAAATTAAAAAGAGTAGTACCTTATATTCCTGGTGTTGGATTAGTTGCTCATACTGCTAGTGAAATTAAAAAAAGAAGGGGTAAAAAACCAGTATATAATTTAAAAGATAAAAACGATAGAAAAGCTCTTGGAAAATTTGCAATTCAAACAGGTTATTTAGCAATTGGATTATTTTATAAATTAGTTATAGGGGTTTATATTAAAAATGGTTTATCTATGGGAGAATGGAATCCATTTAAACAAAAAAAAGAACAAGTTCAAGAAATCTTAGAAGAGAAACAAGGAAAATTAGAAGAAAAAACAATTGATTATTCTAAAATACCTACAGAAAAGTTTACAGCAAAATAAATTTTGAGCAAATCTTTTGTTCATTGGACAACAAAAGATTTATAAACTAATTTTTTATTAAAATACTATTAAAATTTTCTTTATGAAAATTTATTTACAACATGGCAAAAGAAAATCTTTTGATTTTCTGAACCACAAGATTTAAATAAAAAAATAAACAAAAAATCTCATGGCAAAAGAAAAACCAAACATGAATGTTGTGTTCGTTGGACACGTTGATGCGGGAAAATCAACAATAGTTGGACAACTATTATTTCAAAGCGGTGCTGTTTCAGAACAAGAAATGAAAAAACTAAGAGACGAAGCTGAAAAACATGGTAAAGCTGGTTTTGAATTTGCATATATTATGGATAAGATTAAAGAGGAAAGAGAAAGAGGAGTTACTATTGATTTAGCTTATAAGAAAATTATGACACAAAAATGGCAGATTACAATTATTGATGCTCCTGGACACAGAGATTTTGTTAAAAATATGATTACTGGTGCTTCACAAGCAGATGCTGCTTTTTTAGTTATCGCTGCTCCTGCAGGTGTGCAACCTCAAACAACAGAACATCTATGGTTATTGAGAACAATGGGTGTTAAGAATTTGTGTGTTGCAGTGAATAAAATGGATGCTGTTGAATATAAAGAAGACAGATTCAATAAAGTTAAAAGTGATGTTTCTGAATTATTAAATCAAGTTGGAATAAAAGCAGATAACACTACTTTTCTTGCGTGCTCTGGGTTAAAAGGAGACAATATTACTAAAAAATCTGAAAATATGCTTTGGTATAAAGGGCCTACTGTATTAGAACAATTTGATTTATTTGATGAACCAGAATTACCTACTAATTTACCAATGAGAATGCCTGTTCAGGATGTTTATGAAATTACAGGTATTGGAACTGTTCCTGTTGGAAAAATTGAAACAGGGATTATGAAAGTTGGACAAAAAGTAAAAGTATTGCCTGGAAGAACTGGAGAAGGAATTGCAGGTGAAGTTAAAACAATTGAAATGCACCATGAACAAATGCCTGAAGCAGTTGCAGGAGATAATGTAGGAATTAATATTAGAGGAGTTGGTAAAAAAGATATTGCAAGAGGAGATGTTATTTGTGATGCTGCTCAACCAATACCAATTGTTGAAGAATTTATTGCTCAAATAGCAGTTATTAATCATCCAACTGTTTTAGCTAAAGGATATACACCTGTATTTCACATTCACACTGCACAAGTTCCTTGTCAATTTGTTGAATTAATAGAACAAATTGATTCTAAAACAGGACAAGTTATTAAAGAAAATCCTGATTTTCTAAAAAATGGAGATGTTGCTAAAGTAAGAATTAAACCTCAAGGACCTCTTGCTTTAGAAACTCAAAAAGAAAATCCATTTACTTCAAGATTTGCAGTTAGAGATGCTGGTTCAACAGTTGCTGCAGGAATGTGTATTGAGATTATTAAGAAGAAATAAGCCCTGAAACTGCAAAGAGAGTTCTGATATAATTAATATGAAAAAATTAATTGAAACAAGTTTAGGACATTGGGATACTACTTGGTTCTCTTTGGATGGAAGAAGAATATCTGACGAAGAAGCTTTAGAATTAATAAAAAAAGAAGCTAATCCTTATAACACTAATGATAATAAGGGAATAATTGTTTATTTATCTCCAAAAGAATATGAAGCTCTTAAAAAACAAAAGAAATAATCCCTTTTTTATCCCAATAATTCTTAAATACTTCTTGTTTTTAAAT
This sequence comes from Candidatus Woesearchaeota archaeon, assembly GCA_964653965.1. GTDB lineage: Archaea > Nanobdellota > Nanobdellia > Pacearchaeales > GW2011-AR1 > JAFCEV01. The sequence continues at coordinate 1,520 of CAZZFU010000024.1, read as the reverse complement.
TAAAAATGGAAAAAGAAATAACTAATGAAGGATTTGCTTATAAATGCAAAAAATACAGTACAAGATTAGAATGTAAAACCTGTGATGGTTTTGGAAGAAATTCTAATGATGAAGTGGATACTAGTCTTTGTTATGAACCAAATATTCCAAAGAAAATAGATTATTCTACAAAGAAATAATCCCTTTTTTATCTCAATAATTCTTAAATAGTTCTTATTTTTAATTTAATTATGCTTGGAGACGAATTATCTAAATCAGATGTTGAAGCGCAGATAGCAGGAAAAGGAGAATACATACAAATTCATCATCTCAGTGAACTTCTAAATCAAAAACTTCATAGAGATACTAAAAAATTTGTTTATCTAAAACTCATTGAAATTTATGAAAAAAAAGGCATGCTCAATGATGTTGCAAAAATGTATGAGGGAATTGCAGGAATTTCAATTGCTTTTTCAGAACAAATAAAAAATTATCTTAAAGCAACAGAGTATTATATTAAAGCTGGATTTTTTGATAAAGCAGATTATTCTATGAGAAGAGCCCTCAATGAAGCTAATTCTGTTGAAAGAGAAGAAATTAATTTTGCTGTCAAAGATTTTTATAAAAAACAAGCAGAAGAATATGAGAGAAAATTAAAGAGAAATTCTGCTGTAAGAATATATGAAAAGCTTCTTGAAATGAATATAAGTGACTTAGAAAGAAGAGAAATTAAAGAAAAGCTAATGGATTTGTATGAAAAATTAGGTAAATTAAAAGAATTTTATACAATGAAGAAATTTGAAGAAAGGGAGTTTAGTAAGTTTTGAAAATAGAAAAGTAAATTAAAGAGATTTACTTTTAGATATAATGAACTTAGAAAACATTAAGAAAATTCTTGAAAGATTAAATCAAGACAAAATTACTTTTGATCCTCATTTTTATAAAAGAACAAGTGAAAGGCCTATAAGTGAAAGCATGATAAGAAGCTTTTTGTCTAAACCAGATAAACTTGAAAAAATTGAAAAAGGTAAAGAAAAAAACAGATTTAAATTGTGGTTTAAAATGAGCAGAAAGTACTCTTTAGTCCTAATTATTGAGATTATTTTCTCAAAAGATTTAAAAGTAATAAGCGCTTGGAATAGTAATAGAAAATGGCAAAAGAAATTAAAACAATAGATTATGATTCTGAACAAGATATTTTCTTCATAAATAATGGAAATAAAGTACAGGCTTCTATTGATATTGGAGACTTTATTCTAGATGTTAATCATAATAATTTAATTTGTGGTATTGAAGTTATGGATGCTAGTGAAAATTTAGGAATCTCTAAAGAATCTCTAAGGAATATTAAGAACATAAAGATGTCTGTTAATTATAATACAAATCATGTTTATGTTTTACTTGTCATGACATTTAAGAAAAAAGGAAAAGAAGTTAATATGTCAATTCCTTTAACTCTTAATTTAGGGCATAAAGTTCCAAAAAAAGAAGTTTTAGTTTATAGATAATTTAGTTCATTGTTACCTTAAAGGGATTTGAGT
>CAZZFU010000023.1:0-7329 GCA_964653965.1 Candidatus Woesearchaeota archaeon | reverse complement strand
TATTTCCTGTGTTTAAAGAATTCAATTTGCCTAAATCTTTTCATAACTTTATTATAATTTCCTTTTTCAACTAAAACTTTTGTTTTATTTTCATTCAATAATCTAAAATCACATTTAGTAACTGGAACTTTTAATTTATCCTTTCCTGGATATTTTTTCCATCTAGTTTCAGATTTCAGTTTATATTGTAAAACCATTATTTTTTTCTTCTAGCTGCTTGTGCCTTCTTTATGTTCCTCTGTTGTGCACGCTTCATTTTTGAAGTTGGCTTTGATTTTTCAGGTATGTTTTTTCTTGGTCCTGCTTCAAATAAATCACCTTTAATTCTTTTAGGTTTTCTTCTAAGCTTTGATAAAACATCTTTTGCATGTTTTGTATTTCCAATCAAATTACCTCCACTAACATGTGCGTCTGTTTTAGCAATAAGCCATGCTTGAGTTGCCCAACTTCCATTTGCTCTTCTACCAGAAAGTCTCTCAATATGCCCTTTTCCACCTACATCATGAACTCTAAAACCTTTAAATTCTCCTTTAGGTCTAACCACAATCCTATAAAATTTTCCTTTTCCACTTGTTCCTGGCTTCTTTCTTGCTCTACCTTGTGGTTGTGCTAAAGCTCTTTTTCTATGACCCATGCTTTTCCACTTTTTCTGTGCTTTTTTTATGTTTTTTCTAGCAGCAGCTTTTTGTTTTGTAGATGCCATTTTCACCTCTTATATAAATAGATTTCCAAATTATTTAAAGGTTTTTACAATTACAAATAAAGAAACTTACAAGGGGCAGTTTATTTTATTTATCTAATCAAATCCTGAATATTGTCTATTGCATCTGCAACAGCTTTTCCTTTTTTGGTGAGTTTTATTAATTTTATTCGCCCCTTTTTTTCAAACTCAACCAATTTTAATTCTTCCAAAGTCTGTAAAATCTTTACAGCATGACTGTAAGTACAGTCTACCTCTTTTGCCAAAATACTGCCATATCTCATTCTTGTATTCTTCTTTAAGGATACCAACATCAATGCTGGCTTTCTTCTAAAAAAGATATCAAAGTTGTCTTTCATTTTGACATATGTGATTTAATGTATATATTCAGATGATGGTGTGCTTTTAAATGTTTTGGAACATATATATTTACTACAACTACTGAGTGAAAAATAGCCTTTTTAAGATAACAAAAAATATAAAGCCAGGGAACATGGCTTCTATATGGGAAAAGAATTATCAGATTCATTCGAGCGTTTCAGGGGAATTGAGAGACTCCTTGGAAAAACTCATGATGAACTAATGGAACTAGGAAGAAATCCTCAAAGACCAATACTTAATAAAAAAAATAGCAAAAAAATAGGTTATTCTATATACAATCCTCAAGATAAAACAATAAAATTTGTATATCTCCCAAAATATAGATTAATACGATTTATAAATCGAACTCATTCAAAACTTCGTAACTATTTTAGTAAAAACTAATCAAAACCCTTATTAACTAATTCTTATTTCATAAATCATGAAAAAAAAGACAAAAATACTCGCAATAGGAGATATTCATGGAGATACTAAATTAGCTGAAAAATTAGCTGAAAAAGCAGTAAAAGAAAAAGTAGATTTAGTAATTTTAGCAGGAGATATTACTTTGTTTAATCAATATTTTAAAGGGATTATTAGCCCATTTGTTAAAGCAAAAAAGCAGATTTTATTAATTCCAGGAAATCATGAACCTAATTTAACTATAAATCTATTATCTAAAATATATACAAATACAAAAAATCTTCATGGCTCTCATCATAAAATAAATGATTTAGGAATTTTTGGCGCAGGATATGATTCTCTTTTAGGTCCTTTTTGGATTGAAGATGAAGAAATATTCAATACTCTTAAAAAAAGTCATGAAAAAATAAAAAATGCAAAAAGAAAATTAATGGTAACTCATGCATTACCTGCAGGAAGTAAATCAGAGATTTTTGAATATTCTGGATCTTTAGCAGTTGCAAAAGCAATAAAAGAATTTAAACCAGACATAGCAATATCAGGACACATTCATGAAGCAGGAGGAATTGAAGAAAAAATAGGCAAAACAAGAGTAATTAATGTATCTCGAAAACCAATAATATTTGAGATTTAATAGAAAAACCTATAAATAGTTCTTTATCTAAATAACAATAATGCCTAAAAAAAGTAAAAAAACAAGAGAAGAAAGATTAGCAGAAAATTATTTTCCAATTGATGCTGATGATTTAAAATACACCGTTGAAAAAAAAGTCAAAAAAGATGAAAGTATTGCAAAAACAAAAACAGAAAAATCATATCAAGAACCCAAAAAAGAAGAAATTTCTGAAATTCCAGATATTAAATTAAAAAATAAAGGATATGAATTAATAATTACTGAAAAACCACAAGCTGCATTAAAAATTGCTTCTGCTTTAGGAGATTCTACAAAGAGAGACTTTAGAAAAATTCCATATTATGAAGTTGATAGAAATGGAAAAAGAATTTTAGTTGCTTGTGCTGTTGGGCATTTATTTACACTAAAACAAGAAAAAAATGGTCAAAAATTACCTGTCTTTGATATTAAATGGGTTCCTAATTATAAAGTAAGAAAAAATGATTTTACAAAAAAATACTATGATACCTTATTAAAATTAGCAAAAGAAGCAGGAAATTTAACAGTTGCTACAGATTATGATATTGAAGGAGAAGTTATTGGATATAATGTAGTTAGATTTATTTGCGGGCAGGAAGATGCAAATAGAATGAAATTCTCTACTTTAACTGCAAAAGAATTAGAAAAAGCTTATGAGGAAAAACTTTCAAGCATAAATTGGGGACAAGCAATTGCAGGAGAAACTCGGCATTATTTAGATTGGTTTTATGGTATAAATCTTTCAAGAGCTTTAATGAATGCAATAAAAACAACTGGAAAATTTCGAATAATGTCAATTGGAAGAGTCCAGGGTCCAACTTTAAATCTCTTAGTTAAAAGAGAAAGAGAAATACAGGCATTTAAATCAGAAACTTATTATCAAATATTTATAAAAATAGATAATGGAAAAAATCAATTAGAATTAAAATACATCAAAGATATTTTTGATAAAAAAGAATTAAAAAATTTTGATAAACTAAAAGGAAAGAAAGTAAAAGTTAAAACAGATAAAAAAGAACAGATTCTTCCTCCAAATCCTCCCTTTAATTTAACAACTCTGCAAACAGAGGCATATAAATTTCATGGAATAACTCCTTCAAACACTCTAAAATCAGCACAATCTCTTTATCTTGCAGGTTTAATTTCTTATCCAAGAACTTCAAGTCAAAAACTTCCAGAATCTATAAATTACAAAGAAATCCTAAATAAATTAGCTAAAAAATATAATGTAGAGAAATTAATAACAAAAAACAAGCCAATTCAAGGTAAAAAATCAGATCCAGCACACCCTTCAATTTATCCAACTGGAAACTTTCAAATTCTTTCAGGTGATGAGAACAAAATATATAATTTAATTGTTAAAAGATTTTTATCTCTTTTTTGCGACAGTGCTATTATAGACAGTAAAACTGTAAAAGCAGAATTAAATAATTTAATATTTTCAACTCGAGGTTCGTCAGTAAGAAAAAAAGCATGGATGGAAATTTACCCTTCTAAATTAAAAGAAAATGAAATTCCAGATTTTGAAGGAGAAGCAAAAATAATTGATTCTAAAAAAGAAGAAAAACAAACTCAACCCCCAAAAAGATATTCTCCTGCTTCAATAATTTCAGAACTTGAAAAAAAGAATTTAGGAACAAAAGCAACACGTTCAATGATTCTTGAAACTCTCTATGATAGAAATTATATAAAAGAAAAATCAATAGAAGTAACTCCATTAGGAATGTCTCTAATTGAAAGTCTTGAGAAATTTTCTCCTATTATTATAGATGAAGAATTAACAAGAAAATTTGAAACAGAAATGGAATCAATACAAAAAGCAAAAGGAAAATACAAAGAAAGAGAAGATAAAATAATAAAAGAAGCAAAAAAAACAATAACAGATATTTCAAAAGATTTTGAAAAAAATGAGAAAAAAATAGGAAAAGAACTTCTAAAAGCAAATTTAGAACATTTTGAAAAAGAAAAACAAGAAAATAAATTAAATAAATGCCCTGTTTGTAAAAAAGGAAATCTAGGAATAACTTATTCAAGAAAAACAAGAAGATTTTTTATTGCTTGTGATGCTTATCCTAAATGTAAAAATACATATAGTCTTCCTCCAAATGGAAGCTTTAAAAAAACAGATAAAATCTGTGAATCTTGTGGTTTTCCTCTTTTAATGAGTTTAAAAAAAGGAAAAAAACCATGGATATTTTGCTTTAATCCAATGTGTCCCACAAACAAAGAAAGAATTGAGAGTTATAAGAAAAAAAACAATTCTTAAATCTCTAATTCTAGCATATTTTCTAAATCAGAAGAATCAATATCATCTACTGAATCTGGCTTTTTATAGGGAAAAATTTTCACATCTAAACAATTCTTACTATTCACTCCTGGAAAAAATTCTTTAATATAATTAATATCATCATAAATAATCTCAAGAGAGCCGTCTCTTTTTGACATACGGTCTATATGGCGCAAAGGAATAAATTTTTTAATAGAAGAAAAAATCGCAACATAAAGCTCTTGTCCTTGTTTTCTTAATTCTTGAGATTTTTTCTGTAATCTCTCCATATAATTTGCTAAACTAGCTTCCATATAAAAATTAGAAATTAATTATTTAAAAATAATTCTATAATTTAAAATATAAAACTGCTTTGTGGAAGGTGGTGGGGCGGTTGGTGACTAAAACCACTCCTGCAATCTCCTTTTTTCTCTAATTTGCTTTAATAATCTGCTTCTATCTAGAATTTCAGAAGCATCAAAATCATATTTTAGTTTTGCGATTTTTTTTGCAGAATCCAATAATTCTTCTCTGCTTTCAAATTTCATTTTTCTTTCTAATGCTTTTTTAACACTCTCACGCACAACCCAAACTCCTAAAGAAGCCCAATAAGAAGGAGTTTCTAAACGAATTACTAAAACACTCGCTTGTCTCTTAATTTTATTTAAATATTTTAAAATAGGTAAACGAGTTGCATAATATCCTCCTGCAGTATTAAAAGCATAGTTTTTTCTTCCAGAATAAGATTCAAAATCAGTAGAAGCTTTTATCTGATTTGAAGGATTCCAAGAACTTCCAGGATAATATAATTCAAATAATTCATAACTCCAAATATTTGGAAACAAAAGAATGAGATACTGATTTCCCATAAATTCTCCAAAGAACAATTGATAATTTTCAAGCCATTTATAATCCTTAATCTCCTTCAAAAGTTGTTTTCCAAGAGTATCATCAGTTGCAGTTATGCTCCAACGAGTAGGAACAAATCTTTTGTTTTTCTTTAAACCCATTACCCCTACACTTAAAATCTTGCTTAGAGTATATTCATCAAAATTATTTTTATACAATAATTTCATTCCTTCTGAAGCTTTAATTTCATCATTCATAATTTTGTCAACTTTCTGATGAATTTTTACATTACTTGTAATGGCTGCTCTTTTTAGATTTGCCCTCATTCCTTGTGGAACAACTACTTTATCCCTATTCCTTCTAAAATGCAATTTATTTCTTAATTCAATCTCAACATCAACTGGTTTTGCTGCAATTGCAATTTCCTGAGCTAATTTCACAAATCTTTTATTTAATCGAGAATCCTGAACTTTTGATTGAAATCTTGAATTTAATAAACTATCTCTTAATTTAATAACATCTGAAATTTCAAAATCCTGTTCTGCCCAATATTTTGCATCATCATAAACCCAAGCATTTTCATCTTTCTCTAAAGGAGATAAAATTCCAATATTTACTAAAGGATATCTTAATTTAGAACCAATAAAGACACTTGGAGGTGAAATACTATCCACTTTAGAAATGTTTTTCAAATCTCTAAATTTAAAATTAGTATCTGCAACTTTTTTAAGAACTTCAAATTTTATGTTTTTCATATTGTAGATAAAATTCTTAAGTTTAAATTAATTTATAGATTAAATAATTGCTCTAGAAAAAAAATCAACCTTAGTTCTTATAAAAAACCCATATTTAAAAGGATCAAATTTCTCATTCTTTACTAAAGATTGGTAGGCATATAAAAGAGGGAAGTTATTAGAAAGTATTGTTGTATTTCCTCTAGATATACTAAGAACTGCTCCAGTAATTAAAAGATCAAAATTAACCTCGCTTAATCTTCTTCTTTTTTTAAGATGGTTAGTCTTTCTATAAAATTCATTATATTTCTCTTTTTCTCCATTCTCTAAAACAATAATTTTATTGTATTTTTTAAAGGATTTTGATAAATTCCTCCTTTCTTTCAAAGCACAACAAATATCTCCAAAATATTTTTTCTCTTTTTTTGATGGTTTTGAGCGATTAGTTTTAGGAAATGCTTCTTCAATAGTTATGTTTTCTGGAACTTCAAATTCTTTAGAAACTAGTTCTGTCAAGTAAAAAATTCCTTTGTTCTTCATATATTTATTAAAAAATACTGAAGAGCAAATTTCTGACTTTTTAGAAGAAATTTTATCTATTAATTTCAAAGATGTGCTGCTTTTTTCCTCTAAAGATTTAATTAAAGCAGATGTATCTACTAAAATAAACTCAAATTCTTCACAAATTTCTTCTAAAGATACAAAATTTCCCATATATGTAATTTAAAGTATCTCTTTAAAAAGAATTATATACTTTATCATATCCATCTCTTTTTGAAAATCCCTTTTTCTCTTATTTCAAAATTAATTTCTTTTAAAGGCAAACTCCTATGTTTTAATAAAATTGCTCTCTTTTTTCCCTTATCATTTTTTAATTCAATTATGCATTTACTCCAATATTTAAATAAATCTCCTCCAACAAGATTTGTCTCTCTTTCAACGCCTTTTTTCCAATCTTCTTCTGATAAAAAACCCATATAAACCTGATTTGTAATTAAAATTGGTATCTCTTGTTTACGGGAAATTTCTGCTAAATTTCTCATTTGTTTTGCGATTTCTCTATTTATCTTCTTAATACTTTCTGACTCTCCTGATTTTTGCGCATCTGCTAATTCTAATCTATAAAGCATTGCCATTCCATCAATAATAATTAAACTAACCTGCCCTTTTTTAACTTGCAAAAACAATTTTTCAAAAGATTTTTTCTGCTCCTCAAAACTAGTTGGTTTTAAAAGAAGAATATTTTCTAATACTTCTTTATATTTTTCTCCAACTAATTGTTTAATTCTTTCAATTGAAAAACCCCCTTCTGTATCAATAAAAATAACTTTATTTCCTTTTTTTG
>CAZZFU010000022.1:0-7474 GCA_964653965.1 Candidatus Woesearchaeota archaeon | reverse complement strand
ACATCTTTTAAACTCTTTTTTAATGTTGAAGCTAAATCAATTATGTATTTTCCTTCTTCTAATTTATAAATTAAAGGCCTCTTTTTATTGAATAAATTTACAATATCAATTTCAAATTTTCCATCTCCAGTAACTCTTACTGATTCTAAATCTAAAATTACTGGTTCTTTTTCATTTGTTATTCCTGCAATCTCCCTAATATCTTTTTCAATATTTGTTTTATCTTCCGCAGGTATTTCAATTGGTTTTGCTCTTATTTTTTCTAATTGCTCTTCTCGAATATAAAAGAAAAAATGACTTCCGCATTCAGCACATCCTTTTAACAATTCTTGGCTTCCTGCAGGAATTATTCTCGAACATTTAACACATTGGTGCGGCATTTTTAGTTTTGACTCCTTTTCTACCCATCAACAAAACTAAGAATGTTGTGGGCATTTTTGATTTTATCTATTTTTTAATTCATCCAAAATCAAGGATGACATTGGCATGATTATTAGATGAAACTTAGAATTATAAAGTTTGTGTTAATCCATCCTCTTTTTAGCTATCGCTTTAGCAATCAGAAATATTCATATAATAATTTATTAGCAATTTTTATTTTAATCAATAACCAAAAATAAACAATTACCTATTTAGAAGCAATTCAATCTTTTTAGGATTCTTTTTTATGTCTTTAACAATTGTAGCAGCCCCGATTATTGTCACAGCTCCTAAATCTCCTTTAGCAAGACTATTTGCAAGGTTTTGACGCATTTTATTAAAGAAACTCCCAGGATTATTTCCATTGCCTGAAATAACTGCTAGTTCAATTCCTTTAAAGCCTTTTACATGACCAATCATAGCCATTGTATCCCCTATTAGCCGAGCTTCTTCTTCTGCTTTAAGTCTACCTTGCAGTATGAGTATATTATTTCCTAAAACAATATTTAAAATCTTTTTAATACGTCCTGTGCTATCTAAATCTCTTATCTCAGAAAAGGGAAGAAATTGAATTGAAAAACCCTTAATTTTTCCAAGCTTTCCTCTTTTTTTCTTTATCATCTTATCATATATATTGTAAAATATACTTTTTAACTTTTACTAAATTTTTTTTGAGAGTTTGAATATGGATTCATAAAATTCCTCAATGTTTTTTCCATATTTTGCACTTATTCCAACAACATCATATTCTGGAAAAGCAGACTCAACTTGTTTAATATTTGATTTTTTTAAATCAATTTTATTAGCAACTATGAGAATAGGAATCTTTCTAGCAACTAAATTTCCAATTATAGTTATATTTACTTGATTATAAGGATTTTCAGTAGCATCTAGAACAATTACAACAACATCCATATCATCTAACCATTTTATACTCTCAACAATTCCTTGAGTTGCTTCTTTTGCTCTTATCTTTGCATCTTTTTTCTTAACTTTGTATTTGAGAAAGTCTTCATAATCTATTTTAGTAGCAATACCAGGAGTATCCACCATTTTAAAAGTCATTTTCTTACCTTTGTAAGAGATTTCAACTTTTTCTTTAAATTGAACATTTCGAGTTTCATGAGGAACTTTGCTCACAGTTCCCATTTCTTCACCTGTAAAATCTTTACAAATTCTATTAGCTAAACTTGTTTTACCTGAGTTTGGAGGACCATAAAAGCCTAATTTCACGTCTCTTTTTCCTCGAAATAATCCAGAAAAAATCCCTCTGAAAAAATTTCTGAAAATTTTTATCGCCATATTATCTTTTATAAATTATCTTTATTAAAGTTTTGTATAATTAATCACACTATTTTATAGAGGTTGTTGAAATCCAGTTTTTGGAAGAGGGTTTTCCTGTTTTTTCTCTAGAGCTTTTCTCATAGCAATTTCATACATTCCTGTTCTTCTTCCTGAATACTTTCTCAAAGCATATCTCATTTGTTCTGAACTCCATCTTGCTTTTTTAAGATTTCCTCTAATCTGCTCATTATCTAATCCTCTTTTTTTAGCATTTGTAATATAATTTGCTAAATTAAATAAATCATTTTTATTTGGAAATAAATAGTCTTCATATCTCTTTTTATACCAAGTTTGTAATATTAAATAAAGAATTAATCCAAAGATTAATAATAAAATCATAATTAAAATAAAAATTGTCCATTTTCTTTTTTCTTCTTCTTTTTCTTTTCCTCCTTCTTCATATTCTAAATCTTCTGTAACTAATTCAGTTATTGCAGGAGATACAAAAAAGTTGATATTTGCAAAATTAAAATTATCTTTTGTTGAGAAATTAATTTTTTCAGAATTTTCTGAAATCTCAAAAACATAATAATTTCCTTGTTCTTGATATTCTTGTTCAACTAAAGTATTGTTTGTTTTTCCAATAAAAACATATATTGGATAATTTAGAGGAACTTTTTTATTAATAGAGAATTCAAAAACATTTACAAGAACTTCTGAAGAGCTTTCATAATTAGCAGAAAACTTGTCATAATTCAATTTTATATCAAGATAAGTAACAATCCAATTTAAGGCAGCATTTTTATAATCTTCTTCAGTTCCATCATAAGAAGTTTCAGATAATTCTTCTATTGCTTGTAAATTTATATTTTTTACAAGAGGAAAACTAACTACAGAGTGGGCTGTTCCTGTAAGAGTGATTTTCTTTGGAACTTTTATTGCTTCTAATTTAAGAGAAACAATATCTAATTGTGCTTGATTTGTTGCATTTTCATATTCTAAAAGAAGATTTATTAATTCTTGTTCTATTTCAGATAAATTTATTGCAAAATTAATACTTGTTTTTTGAAAAGAACTATATTGTTCTAAATCTAATTTAAGATTACGAACTTTGTTTAATTTACTATTAATAGAATAATTTAAATTATCAGTATCAGAGACAACAGTTATTTGTTCTGTAAATATTTCTTCTCCATCATAATCAAATTCATAATCATAAGTTCCTTCTGTGCTTGGAACTTTAAAGGTGTTTTCATCTAAATATAAGCTTTTTACAGAAGAGTCTATTGTTCCATAAGTTGAATTCACAGTATAATTAAAACCTGGATTTTCATTGAGTAACTCTATAAGTGTCATTGAATTGCCTAGAGAATCTTCAAAAATACTAGAATTTGAAGCATTAATGAATCTTATAGATATCCATCCATCTATTCCTTGTCCAAGACCATATTCTGTTTCAATTTCATAAGTTGGAGTTCCTAAAGCATATTCTGCAAAAACAAATCCTAAGGATGCAATTATAAATAAACCTACAATCAGAATTATTATACTTTTTCCACCCATTTTATATTTTATTTAGGAAAAAATGTTTTATAAATATTCTCCTCATTATTAATAAAAGAAACCTATTTTTTCTTTTTAGATTTTTTCTTGTGCTTTGACTTTTTTAAATTTAAGACAAGATAAATTACAATTATTAATGCAACTGTAACTAAAATTCCCCATGTTCCAAAAAATGGAAGTGCAATTTCAGCAGGACAATCAAAAGATATTGTTCCAGAAGAAGCAATACAATTAGCCTGTTCTCCGTTAGGGTCATTGTGTTCTGGATTTTCAGGACTCCATATCCAAGTTCCCCACCAGTCATAACTAAATATTCCTCCATCACTACAGTCATCAAAGACATTTGTATTATATAAGCATCTTCCTATTGGATCTCCTCCACCTTCTACTCCTCCATCACCAAAATATTCTATATATGTTATGCATTCTCCGCCATACCAAGTACATCCGCAATTAGCATCTACTCCACAAGTTATAGAAGGATCTATTAAAGAGGCACTATATTCAGCAACACCACAATTATCTTCATTACAACATACTTCTGGAGCATCTTCACAAGTTACAATATCTAAACACATTTCAGAAGTACATTCATCTCCTATAGGAGGAATTTCCTCTTCGTCAATAGTGTATAAAATTCCACTTTCTAAATCATTGTCATTATTTAATCTAAAGTAAAATTCATAAGTGTCGTCATTGTCTCCAGCTGCAGTTAAATCTGCTTCTGTTATTGTCCAAATTCCAACTGCTTTTTCATTTGAATCCACACTTCCAGATATTGTTCTTATATTATCATCACCAAGAAAATCATCTTCACGAATATAAAAGTCAGCTGTTTCACCAACAGATAGTCCTGAATTAGTTACAATCATTTTTACTGTAGTAATACCAGGAGTAATTAATAAAGGAGATTCTTCATCTGTTATTATTGCTGTTTCAAGTACAGTATTTTCAGCCCAAAAAGCATTAGGATATGTACAAGGCTCACAAGGACCACCGCAATCTATATCTTCTTCTCCTTGATTTTGAATACCATCATCACAAGTTGCAGAAATACAATTATTAGAACAAAAATCATCATTTATACTATTTCCATCATCACATTCATCCATTGCACCAAGCACTAAATCATAATTTATAATTCCATCACCACAATATTCATCATAGCAATCAAAAGTACATCCATCATTATTTTCATTATTACCATCATCACATTCTTCAGGAGGTGAGTCTAAAACTCCATTTCCACATTCTGCTGGACATAATCCACAATCATCATTACACTCTGGATGATTATTTGTGTTTCCGCAGATTTCTGCACCATTACAAGTTCCATCACCACAATAATCTCCCCATAAAGTTATTATATCACAATCATAAGAACAATAATCAAATGATTCATAATATCCATATTGAGGGTCACAAGCAACTCCATTTTGACTTGCATCATCGCATTCTTCATCTACATCATTTATAGTTCCATCTCCACAATATTCAATAAGACAATCAGCAGTACATCCATCTCCACTTACTGTATTACAATCATCACATTGTTCAGGAGGAGAATCAATATTACAATCTCCACATTCTATTGGACAAGCTCCACAATCATCATTACACTCTGGATAATTATTTGTGTATCCACAAGTTTCTCCAGAATTACATAATCCATCACCACAATAATCCCCCCATAGAGTTACTTCTTGACAACCAGAAGAACAATAAGTACATGATTCATAATATCCATAATCAGGGTCACAACTAACTCCATTTTGACTTCCATAATCACACTCTTCATTAGGATAATCATTTACAATATCATCACCACAATATTCATAATGGCAAGTAGCAGAACATCCATCTCCACTAACTGTATTTCCATCATCACACTCTTCAGCCCCATCATCATTTACAATTCCATCACCACAATATTCCCAAAGACAATTAGCATTACATCCATCCCCACTAACTGTATTTCCATCATCACACTGTTCAATTGGAGAGTCTAAAACACCATCTCCACAATATGCTCCATCATCTCTATATGTAAAAGTGAAAATTCCGCTTTCTAAATCATTATCATCATCTACTCTAAAATAAAATTCAAAATCATCATCATAAATATCTGGTTCTTGGTCTAAAAAACCAGAAGCACTATCTAAATCATTTTCTGTTATTGAAATTGTTGTATATGCTCTTCCATTTGAATCAACTGTTGCAGTTAATGTTCCTTGTCTTATTTCATCATCAGTAAGAGGGTCAGCTTCATAAACCCAAAAATAAACAGTTGTTCCTGATGAAAATCCAGAATTTTCAATAACCATATATAGTGGAGAGTAAGGCAATTCATATGAACTTCCAGAAGATTCAGAAGCATAGGAATCGAAAGACCAAAACATATTTGGAGTTACACATTCAAAATCAGGATTACATACTTGTCCACTTGGGCAAGGACCACAAGGGGTAGAAACTCCACAAATAGTATGAGTTCCACACTCATATCCTAAACTAGAACAAGTACTAGTACAGATATAACAAACATCTCCTGGATTAGTTGGACAATTAGGATCATCACAATCAACTAGAGTATCACAATCATTATCTAAATTATCATCACATCTTGCATTTGTATTTTCTGCTACACCAGTTCCAGCAGTAGCACTGCAAGTTGTTCCTGTTCCTGCTACATTACAAACTTTAGTTCCTGTTCTTTGACAAATACCAACTCCAACTGTACAACTAGTTCCTAAATCTCCCCAATTTTCATCTATTCCTCCATCACAATCATTATCTAATCCATCACATATTTCTGGAGTACAAATAATACATTCTCCATTTTCACAACCATACTCACATATTTCAATTCTTGAATACCAATCTCTTTCATTCCATGCACAAGAAGAAGAGCCTGTTCCATTACAGAAATAATCAGTACGATATGCCCAAACATCCTTATTAGTTAATCCACCATAACAATCTGTTCCAGAAGGAGCAGTGTTTTGAGCGCAAGTTCCTACATATCCATTAGGAGCAATTACATGGTCATATCCAGACACAATACAACAAGGATCATTAATATTACAATTATAACAATTCCAATCACATAAAGGGTCAGATTCACAAGAAGAATATGAATAGGTAATTGAATCTTCTTCCCAAGAACAATACTCTCCTCCTGCAATACAACTTGTTTCAGTTAGTCTGCTGTTACAATAATTAAAGTCAAATTCACATCCAAAATTCCAAAAACACTTTCCTGAACTAAATTCTTCACACTCAAATTCAGTTAAAAAACCTGCACAATAATCCCATCCAGACAGAGTATATATACATTTATCAAAAATTCCATATCCTCCATAATCACAAGTATTACAAACTTGTCCTTCATCTATGCTTCCATCACAATCATTATCTAATTTATCACAAACTTCAGTTTCACCAGAAACATCAACTATAAATCCTCCTAAACACAAATCTCCTTGAGTGTTAATACAACCAACACCATTTGGATGTGAACATTCATAACAACAAACACTTCCATAATCATAAAAGAGAAATGTAAGGTGATTTGATTCACAGAGATCTCCATATTCAGTAAAATGAGTTTCAAATCCTACAGGACACACTTTAGTTTCACCAGACCCAAAACAACAATAAGTTCCAATATCTTGCATACCTAAACAAATACCACCTGTTCTTCCATTTGCATCAGGCATGGCACTTTTAGGAAAACAAAGAAGATAAGCAGAAGCAAAAGAAATTACTAATACAACTACAAAAATACCTAATAAAAACAACCCCTTTTTCATTATTACTTAAAAGAAATTCTATTTTATAAAGATTGCTATATTAAAACATAAAAACTTTTATACTCTTTATTACCTGTATTTTTAATAAAAAAATGAAGAAATTTAAGAAAAATTTAATCAAAGGATTAAGTGCATTTTTATTAGTGGGCTCTTTATCTCTTTTAAATTTAAAAGCTCAAGAAAGAATAATAATTGATATTTCTTCTAAACCAGATCAAATAGAAAATAAATTAGGTGACTATGGAGGAGGGGATACTGATAATAATACAGCAGTTAATTTTATTGATTATAATTTAATGTTATCAGGAGTTTCAAATGATAGAACAGATATTGATGGAGATGAAAATCCTTCAACTTCTAATGATTTATCAATATTCTCTGATTATCTTAATGAAAAT
>CAZZFU010000021.1:1409-7589 GCA_964653965.1 Candidatus Woesearchaeota archaeon | reverse complement strand
CCAAATTTTTGATGCATTATTTTTTCTGTAGTGTCAATATCTTCTTGAACTTGATCTTCAGCTTCTTTTTTTGTTGCAAATGCATTGTGAGTTTCTATCCATATAATCTCTCTTGTCCTAATTAAAGGCCTAGTTGCTTTTGTATCAAAACGAAAAACAGAACCTCTTTGGTAAAGTTTCATTGGTAAATCTCTATAACTATTAATCCATAAACTAAACATAGGAGTATATAGTGTTTCACTGGTTGGCCTTAATGCTAATTTTTCTTTTCCTATTTCTTTTAACCAAAAAACTTCTGGTGTAAATCCTTTAACATGAGAAGATTCTTTTTTTAGATTTTTTTCTGGAATTACTAAAGGCATTATAGTTGGTTGATGTCCTTTTTTTTGTAATTCTTCTTCATAAAATTTAAAAATGTTTTCTATAATTTGTGCAGCTAATGGTCGAAATACCATAAAACCTTTCATATTGAGTCTTAAATCTATTAATTCTGCTTTTTTAAGAACCTGGCTAAACCATTCACTAAAGTTTTCTTCTTTTTTTACACTCAAACCTTCTTTTGATTTTTTAACCATAGGAATTTAAGTAAAATAACATATAAAAACCTTTTTTCCATTATATTTTTAGGCTCTACTCACCCTTCCATTTTGTGTGAATAGAAATAGTCAAAATGAAAAGGCTCGTCGTTCAACGGATAGGATAACAGGTTTCGGAGCGAAGGACACCTAAACGGTTTCCACAGAAATTCTTTGTTGGAATTTCTGGGGCCCCGAAAATCTCTTTTGCAGATTTTCGATGCCTACTGCACTACCTTCCCTTAATGGGTAAAAAGTGTAAATCGCTGAAAAACCCTGTAGATGAGGGTTCAATTCCCTCCGAGCCTATGAAAGGCCACCCAGCCACCCCACCGCCTCCCCAAGGCAGGAAAAAAGAGATGAATCAAGAAAAAAAGAAATTTTTTACAGCAACTTCTATACTTATTGGAACTTGTATTGGAGCAGGAGTTTTAGGTATTCCTTATGTTGCAGCTCAGGCTGGTTTTTTTGTTGCTTTGGCTTATATTCTTTTAATTGGAGGAATTATTCTTTTAGTTAATCTTTATCTTGGAGAAATTTCCTTGAGAACAAGAGGAAATCATCAATTAGTGGGTTATGCTCAAAAATATCTTGGAAAAAAAGGAAGACGTTTTATGGAATTTGCAACTATTTTTGGAATTTATGCTGCAATTGTTGCATATATGTTAGGTATTGGAGAAAGTATTAGTTTTTTGGTTTTTGGAAATTCAAATTATACTACTCTTTTTGGAGTTTTATTTGGATTAGCAATGTCTGGATTATTGTGGAGAGGAATGAAAGCCTTAAAAAAATATGAAAAGATAGGAGTTTCAATTATATTGAGTTTGCTTTTTTTAATAATTATTTTATTTTTTAATAAAATAGAAGTTGCAAACATAATTTATTTTAATATTGGAAATATTTTTCTTCCTTTTGGAGTTGTTTTATTTGCTTTAATGTCTTTTCATGCAATTCCAGAAGTTGAAATAGTTTTATATAGAAGAGAAAAATTAATGAAGAGAGTTTTGTTTGTTGGAACTCTGGTTTCTATTATTTTTTATTCTTTATTTGCTTTAGTTGTTGTTGGATTTAAAGGAACTTCAACACCAGAAATAGCTACTTTAGCTTTAGGAACTGTTTTTGTGTTTTTGGGAATTTTTACAATGTTTACTTCTTGGCTTGCTTTGGGAAATGCATTAGATGAAAACTTTAGATTTGATGAGAGAATTAAAAAAATAAAGTCTTGGATTTTAGTATCTCTCATACCTATTTTAATCTTCTTGGTTCTTAGATTTTTTGAATTTTTTTCTTTTACTCATATTTTATCAATAGGAGGAGTTGTTGCAGGAGGTATGATAGCTGTTTTAGTTCTTTTAATGATTAAAAAAGCAAAGAAAAAAGGAAATAGAAAACCAGAATATAAGCTTCCTGTTAATTGGTTTATAATTGGAGTTTTAATTTTGATATTTCTTTTAGGAGTAGTTAGAGAGCTTTTTTTGGCTTTGAGATGATTTTTAGCCACCATCCTCCCTCCAATTCACGACCTCGCTCGCCTATCCCTTTTCCATTCCTCGCGAAATCGCTCACCTTCCACGAAGCACATTAAGTAATTAATAGTTCACTCTAAAGATTTTATTATATTATTAAACTAAACCAACATCTTTTTAATTTAGCATTTCTTTTAATTAATATGGCAGATTCAGGAGATTATGTTGAAATTCATTTAATGAAAACTATTTATGAAGGAATTCTTTTGGAGACACCTAAATCAGAAAAAGGAATTGTGTTGTTAAAATTGAATTCAGGCTATAATATTGGATTTAATAAAAAAGATATAACTTATATTAAAGTTTTAAAAAAAGCAAAAGAAAAAAAAGAAGAAAGAAAAATTCAAAAAAATCCAAAGAAACCTGATATTGCAATGGTTATTACAGGAGGTACAATTGCATCAAAGTTGGATCCAAAAACAGGAGCAGTTAAATGGTTAGACACTCCTGAAGAATTATTTAAGATTTACCCCGAACTCTTTGAAAAAGTTAATGTTTCAAAAATAGAAATTCCTTTTATGAAAGGTTCTGAAAATATGGATTTTAAAGATTGGAAAAAAATCGCAAAAGCTGTTTCAAAATTATTAAATGAAATGCACATTAAGGGAGTTATCGTTACTCATGGAACAGATAGTTTGCATTATACTTCTGCTGCTCTCTCCTTTTTTCTAGGAAAAGTGAATAAACCAGTAGTTTTAACTTATTCTCAGAGAAGTATTGATAGGGCTTCTTCAGATGCAAATTTAAATTTACAATGTGCTGCTCTAGCAGCTATTTCAGATATTGCTGAAGTAATGTTAATAGGACATGCTTCTTCTAATGATGATTTTTGTTATGCAATGCCTGGAACAAAAGTTAGAAAACTTCATTCTTCTAGAAGAGATGCTTTTAAAGTAATTAATTCCAAACCTTTTGCAAAAATATCTAAGGATACAATTACTAAGATTTCAAATTGTAATATTAGAAATAAAAATAAAGTAAAACTAGATACTGAGTTTGAAGATAAAGTTGCTTTATTAAAGTTTTATCCTGGACAAAATCCAGATATTTTAGATTATTATATTAAAAAAAAGTATAAAGGAATTGTAATTGAGATGATGGGATTAGGACATGTTGCAACAAAAGAATCTAGATTGAGCTGGACTAAGAAATTAAAAGAAGTTATTGACAAAGGATTAGTGATTTGTGCTGTTCCTCAAACAATTTATGGAAGATTAGACCCTTTGGTTTATTCTACTGGAAGAGAATTATTAGAAACAGGAATTATTTATTTAGGAGATATGTTAGCTGAGACAGCTTTTGTAAAATTAGGGTGGGTTTTAGGACATAAAAATTGGAATGTTAAGGAAAAAATGCTAGAGAATTTTGCTGGAGAATTTAATAGAAGATTGGAGAATTAGTTTTTGTTTTGATAGTTTCTTTGTTCTTCTTTATAAGCTCTTTCTGCACGAATTTTTATTAATTTGTTGAAATCATTTATTATTTCTTCTTCACTTTTATCTACTTCCATAGCCTTTTCAGCCTTTATTATTATCTTTTCAAAAGGAGTACGTGGATTTTCTTCTAAATCCATAATATTTCTAAAACTCCAATTTTTATAAATTTTGTTGAATTTTTGGAAGAATTAGCCTAAAGATTTAAAAAGGGTATATTTCTTTAAACTAAATTCAAAAATGAAAAGTTTAAAATATAGGGTTTTTGGACCTAAAAATTTAGAACAAGCAACAAAAAAGATAGTGGAAGCTGAACCAAAAAGAGTACGTGTTAGATTAGAACGGAAAATAAATGGAAATAGCATTAAGGGATTAAATGGAAATAATTTTAGAGTTAATTTAAATGTAAAATATATTGTTGTAGGAAAAGGCGGAGAAACAAGTGATTTTGAATTAAAAATTCCTAATGCTTATGATTTTGGTGATTCTTATGGAGGAGATAACAAAAATGTTAAAAAAGTATATAGTTCCTTAAAGGAACAAATAGATTATTTGAGAGATAAAGGAATTAAAGTTACTTCACCTTTTTCTGAAGATGATTTTAAAATAATTTTAAAAGATAATGTTAAAAAGAAATAATTATTTTCTTTTTTTTCTTAATAAAAGGTTTTTTATTTCTCTTATTTCTTCTTCTGCTTTTTTATTTATGTGATAATCATGTTGTGCTTTTATTCTGTCTCTTTGAGTTTGTCTATTTTGACTCATTAGAATTATTGGAGCTTGAATAGCTGCTAAGCAAGATAACACTAGATTTAATAGAATAAATGGATAAGGGTCCCAGGGATTTCCTAAGTGATATTGAATTAAAATGTGCACATTAAAATACATCCAAAGTCCAATAAAAATTAAAAAAGATATAATGAATCCCCAACTACCTGCTACTTTTGTTAATTTATCTGATGCTTTTTGTCCAAATGTTCTAGGAACATTAAGTGTAGGAATATGCAACTCTTTTTCAATACTTTTTATCTCCTCTTTTTTGCTGTCCTTTTTTCCTCTCTTTTTTTTCATGTTTATAATAAAAAAATAAAAGTTATAAATGTTATTACTTTAAACAAGGCATAGTTATAACTCTTTAGGAGTTACATATAGAAAGATTTATATATTATTTTAGGATTATATTTTTATGATAAAGAATGCGATTTTAGTTAAAGGAGAACCTGTAATTGTTGATGATGTAGATGAATTTAAGATTAATTCCAGAAGGAATTTAGATATTATGACTGAAATAGCTTTAGCTGAAGGTTATAATGTACAACTTTCTTCACTTAATAAAATGATAAAAAATGTTAGAAAAGCCTCAGATTCAGAGAGATTTCTATTTTACTTTACAGGTCATGCAAATAAAGATCATATTGGTACTTTAGAGTATGAAACTAATTCTCTTTTAGAAGCTATGGACGAAATTCCTGGAAAAAAAATAATAGTTTTAGATGCTTGTGTAGGAGATTATGAAGGAGGACAAGATTTTGAAGCTCTTAATTTACCTAAAAATTCAACAATGATTGGTGCTAAAACTATTGTAGATTCAAAAAGTTTAGCTAAAATATTGTATGATGCTGTTATTTTGAGAAAAAACAATTTAGAAGATGTGAACAAAAATACTTTTGACGAAATGAAACATAATTGGGTTTATTTTAGAAAGAATAGATAATTGATAAATTTAATAAACTATATTCCTCTTTTTCTTTTATGTTTGAAATTGATTATAAGAAATTACAATTCAAAGCAGGATTAGAGATTCATCAGCAATTAGATAGTTCTAAATTATTTTGTAATTGTCCGAGTGTTTTAAGAAAAGATGAACCTGATTTTGAGATTAAAAGAAAACTTCATGCTGTTGCTGGGGAAGAAGGAGAGATTGATGTTGCTGCAAAACATCAAGCAGAATTAGACAAAGAGTTTGTTTATCAAGGATACGAAGATACTACTTGTTTAGTTGAATTAGATGAAGAACCCCCGCATGAAATTAATAAAGAGGCTTTGAAGATAGCGATTCAGATTGCCCTATTAATGAATATGAAAATTATTCCATTAACTCAAATTATGAGAAAAACAGTTATTGATGGTTCAAATACTTCTGGTTTTCAGAGAACTGTTTTAGTTGCAATTAACGGGCACATTGAAACTTCAGGAGGAGAAGTCAGGATTGAATCTTTGTTTTTAGAAGAAGATGCAGCAAGAATTATTGAAAGAGGGCAAAAAAGAGAGATTTATAGGTTAGATAGATTAGGAATTCCATTAGTTGAAGTTGTAACTGCTCCTGATCTTAAAAATGCAGAACATGCAAAAGAAGTTGCCCTTCAAATTGGAGATATTTTAAGGAGTTGTAAAGTAAAAAGAGGAATTGGAACAATACGTCAAGATATTAATATTTCTATTAGAGGAGAAAATAGAGTTGAGATAAAAGGAATGCAAGATATGCAAATTTTTATTAAAGCTATTGAAAAAGAAATTGAAAGACAGAAAAAATTATCAGATTCTAAAAAGCCAACTGCAATGGAAGTTAGAAATGTTTTGCCTGATGCAGATTCAAAATATATGAGGCCTCTTCCAGGAAGTGCAAGAATGTATCCTGAAACAGAT
>CAZZFU010000021.1:0-1309 GCA_964653965.1 Candidatus Woesearchaeota archaeon | reverse complement strand
AAGATAATTAAGAAAAAACCTGGATTAACTGATAAAGCATATATGGGTTTGATTATGAAAGAATTTAAAGGAAAAATCAGTGGAAGAGATGCAATGGAGATAATTCAGAAACATCTGAAATAATAAACTTAATAAATTCTCTTTTTCTACTTAGATTATGAAACGTTCATATGTTAGGAATTTAAAAGCAGGTGAAAGAGTTCTTTTAAAAGGATGGGTTTATGAATCAAGAATTATGTCTAAAATGGCTTTTATTCTTTTGAGAGATGGCTCTGGAATTGTTCAGTGTATTGTAAAGGATAGAGGATTGATTGGGCAAATTTCTGGATTAACTCTTGAATCTGTTGTGGAGATAAAAGGAAAAGTAAAAAAAGCAAATATTAAAGCAGAATTTGCACGTAAAGATATAGAAATAGAAATTTCGAATTTGAAAATATTAAATAAAGCAGAAAAATTACCAATTCAAGTTAATGAAAAGGCAGTTAGTTCTGATTTACCAAAGAGATTAGATTATAGAAGTTTAGATGTAAGAAAACCAAAAATTAAAGCAATTTTTAAAATTCAATCAACAATAATAAATGCTTTTAGAGATTATTTTTATAAAAAAGGATTTATTGAGATTCAACCTCCTGGAATTATTGCTACTTCAACAGAAGGAGGAACAGATTTGTTTGAAGTTAAATATTTTGATAGAAAAGCTTATCTTGCTCAAAGTCCGCAGTTATACAAACAATTAATGGCAATTACTTTAGAAAAAGTATTTTCAACAAATACAATTTGGAGAGCAGAGAAACATGATACTTCTAAGCATATTAATGAAATAAGACAAATGGATATTGAATGTGCTTTTAATAATGATATAGAGATTATGAAGTATTTAGAAGAAGTTATTAAATATATTGTTAAAAGAGTTCTTGAAGAATGTTTGAAAGAATTAGAATTATTAAAGATTAAATTAAAAATTCCTAAAGCAAAATATTTGACATATAGGCAAGCAATTGATTTATTATCTAAAAAAGGATTTAAAATTAAATATGGAGATGATTTTGAGCCAGAAGCAGAAAAAAAATTATGTTCTTTGTTTCCAGACACAATTATTTTTACTTATGAATGGCCTATTGATATGAAGCCATTTTATATTTGGCCTAAAGATATTAAAAAAGGAATTTCAGGAGGATTTGATGCTGTTTATGGAGATGTTGAAATTTCTTCTGGAGGACAGAGAGTTCATATCCCAGAAATTTTAATTAAACAATTAAAGTCTAAAAAATTAAAGCCAGAAAATTTTAAATGGTATATTGATGCTTTT
>CAZZFU010000020.1:3347-7740 GCA_964653965.1 Candidatus Woesearchaeota archaeon | reverse complement strand
ATCCCTTTTGTTTTACAATACATAGTCTTGATTCTTTATCTTTAGTTTTTTCTTCTAATCTTCCTGATTTATTAGAATTATCTTCTATGTTTATATCTCTTAGAGTTGTCATAATTCTTTAATAAATCTCTTATTTTTAAGAATTATTGTGATGAAGTTTATTTCTTTTTTTAATCTATAGAAAAGCTTAAATGCCTTAAAAATCAATTAATAATATGAAAAAGGGTGTGATATTTGCTTTTTTAATTGGAATTCTTATATTATTTAATATCATTTTTGTTTCAACTGATTTTGTTGATGATGGAAATTCAGTTCAGAATGTTACTGGTTGTGGAATCTTAAACACAACAAATGCAGTTTATACTTTAAACCAGTCTATTAATTCTTCTTTTGATTGTATAACAATTAATGCAACAAACATAACTCTGGATTGTGCAGGATATAATATTACTTATGGAAATGCAACAGGCGGTTTTGGAATTGTAGTAAGTGGAGATGGAGGAGAAACTGGTATTAATAATGTTACAATTCAAAATTGTTACTTAATTCAAAATGAATCTGGAGTAAATGAAACTGCAATTCTTTTTGGTCAGGGTTCAGAAAATGCAATAGCATATAATAATACTCTTGAAATTTATGGAAATGAAACAAATGGAATTACATTTGAGGAAGGATCAATTAATGCCAACATCACTTTAAATTATATGTACCTTAATGGAACTAATGCTTCTGGAATTGTAATAGCAGATAATGGATTTAACAGTATAATAGAAGAAAATTTAATTGTTACTGTGGGAAATGATTCTTCAGGGATTATAATGATGGATAATGTATCGAGTATTACTATCTACAATAATATAATTTGGATAATGGGAAATAGGACTTTATCAGATATTGCAATGGCTGGAGTTCTTATGGACCAGAATACATATGATTTAAACATTAGTACTAATTTTATAGTTACAGGTTACCTTAATGATACGAGTGATGATGTAGATGATTATGATCTTGAAGAATATGAGTCTTGGTTAGTAAAAGGAGGAGGATATGACACTGCAGGAATTTGGACATGGGGAGATAATTCCACAATAGATGATAACTTAATTATCTCTTTTGGAGAATTAGGAGATGGGATTTATATAAATGAAGTTGAAGGAATAAACATAACTTCTAATGGAATAGTAACTTTTGGAGTAGAAGCCCATGCAATTCATTCTGAAATGTGCGAAAATGCATCACTTCTTTTTTATAATAATATTATAGTTACAGCTGGGGAAAATGCTTCAGGTATTTATTTAAATCAGGATTCATATAATAATATCTCCTCAAATTTAATAGGTACTGTTGGTAATTATTCCTATGGAATATTTTTTAATCAATCACACAATACAACTTTTACTGATAATTACATTATTACAAGTGAGCCAACCTCTTATGTTCTTTATCTTACAACTTCAGCAGAAGAATCTATTTATAATAATTGGTTTAATACTTCTACTACTGGTTCAGGAGTTTTTATTAATGATTCTGATATGAGTGATTTTAATACAACTAAAACTGCTGGAACAAATATTGTTGGTAAAAGTTATATTGGCGGAAATTATTGGGGAAACATTAGCGGAACTGGTTATTCCGATACTTGCACTGAAGCAGATGGAGATTATATTTGTGATTCTTCTTACAGATTAATAGAAGGCAATGATTTTTTTGATTATCTTCCATTAACCTTAGCAACTTCTTATGAAGAACAGGAAGATTCTCCAGATGGTTCTTCAGGAAGCACAGGATATCCTACTTTTGAACCAACTGAAGAAGAATTAAAAAATGGTTATACACAAAATTTGTTTAAAAACTGGAAGATTTTATTTAATATTGAAAATGAGTCCCATATATTTAATTTGGAATCTGTTAATGAAACAAGTGCAAAAATAACTATTTCTTCTGAGCTTCAGGAAGCAATATTTTCTGTAGGAGAAGAAAAAAGATTTGAATTATCAGGGGATAATTATTATGATTTATTGGTTAAATTAAATTCCATAACTTCTGGTAAAGCAAAATTTACTATTTCTTCAATACATGAAAAAATAATTGAAGCAACAGAGAAAGAAGAGCAAGATAAAGAAAAAGATGCAACAATTGATGAAGAAGGAGCTCTTGAAGAAAAAGGTTTGAAATGGTGGGAAATTTGTTTAATTGTTTTAGCAGGAATTCTTGTTCTAATTTTAATCAGATATATTATTTTTAAAAAACAAAAAAAGAAAATAAAAAAGAATTAAAAGAAGGAATGAATTATTTTATAATCTATGAAAAAAGAAGTGAAGAAAAAAGAAGTTGGTTTTATAACTGTTATTAATATTATAGTTGGAGTAATTCTTGCAATATTTTGTTTACTCACTTTAATTATGGGTCTTTATTTAATTGGTGCATTATTCTTGGTTCTTGCTGTTTTTATTTTTCTTCCTCAAAAAATTTTAAAATTCTCAAAATGGTTAAAACTTTTGATAGGAGTAGTAGGTTTTTTTGTGCTTTTGGCTATTGTAGGATTGAATATGCCTTCTCAGGAACCAGTATTTGTACAATATAGTCTTAATGAACCTTTTATTTTATCTCATAAAGAAATTAATATTTCAATGGTTGTTTATAATGCTACTAAAGAAAACACAATTATATTAAATGGAGAAGAAATAACAAGCGAAGGAATTTTTATTAAAATTAATGGAGCTTTAACTAATTTAGAAAAATCACCAGTAAATATTGAAATTGGTGTGGGGATTGTGGATAACCAGAATAATTCTTATACTTATTTAGGATATAATTTAGGTGAAGGTCCTCTGCAGCCAAATCTAAGAAGAGAGATTTTTTTTATCTTTGAAGTTCCAAAACAAGCTTCAGGACTAAAGTTTATAATTGAAGAAGATAAAAGACATTTCAAGGAAATAGATCTGGAGATTTAAATAAGAATTCACTTCTTTTTCTTCTTAACTTTTAGCCACCATCCACTCCACCACCTTCCACAAAGCCATTTAATTACTAACTTCTTTTTATTAATAGAATAAATATTTCCAATTATTTTTTCTTTTTCTTCTTAACTTTTTTCTTGGGTTTTCTTCCTCTTTTTTCTCTTGAAAAAGCAGAAACTAATTTATCATCAACTTTTATTGTTTTATAATTAGAAGAAGTTTTTGTTCTTACAGCACTTTTTCTTAAAATATCTTCAATCTGCTCTCTTAATGTGAGTAAATTTTTCTTTGCTCTTTTAGATATAATTTTCTTTACATCTTCATCAATTGATATTGTTATTTGTGGCATTTTATTATATCCATCTCCTTGTTTTTTCTTTATATTTTAGATATTCTTTTCCTAATTCTCTTTGTATTTTTTTCTCTTCAAGTAAAACAAATCTATTTAATATTATTAAGAGAATTAAAGGAGATATAAATGTTATATAATTACCTAGTAAAAGAGATATTCCAATTAAAAATAAAACAGCTCCAATATACATAGGATTTCTACTTACTTCATAAGGCCCTTCTTTAACTACAGCCTTAGACCTTGAAAAATTCTCAGGAGTTTTATTTTTCATAAATAACTTATAAGTCCATGCTATTAAAAGAAGTCCTACAAGTATAAAAGGAATTCCAATAAGAATATATGGAAATCCCATAAAATTGCCTCTAGGAAAAATAAATTTAAGAGCAATTGCTAATAATATTGATAAATAAAAATAATTTGGAGGAAGGTCCAATCCTTTTACCTTCATTTTTCTATCTTTTCTTAAATAATGCACTTAGAATAAATACAAAGATTAATGCAATTGCAGCTGAAGCAATTATATCATATAAAATACCTTCTCCAATAAATCCTCCTACAAAAGGACCTAATCCTCCGCCTATTGCTGCAGCTAAAACACTTGCAATTATTGATCTTGTCATTTCATTTTCCTCCTTTTATTTCTTTTTTTTATTAAACTTGACTCTTCCAATATATCCAACTAAAAACAAAAGAGCAACTAAAAAATTAATTATTGCTCCAATTACATCTTGACTAATGATATATCTAATTCCTGCGATTAAAAAAAGAATTGCTCCTAATAAAAACCATAAACTTGATGCAAGGATTTTTCCTAAATCACATTTCTTTTTCATCACAATATAAGATATTTTTATGTTTTAAGTTTTACTATTTTTTAAGTTACGAAAGAATCAACAAAATCTCTTATTTCTTTATATTTTAATAAAAATATTTCCCCTTCTTTTGTAATAGAATAAATTTTCTTGTCTTTTATTCTCTCTTCTTTTATGAATCTTCTTCTTAAAAGGTCTTGGAGATATTCTTGCAGCATAGAGTATGAAAGATTTGACCTGTACAGTATGTGAGTTGGATTTGCCTTACC
>CAZZFU010000020.1:0-3337 GCA_964653965.1 Candidatus Woesearchaeota archaeon | reverse complement strand
TACCCATTCCATAAATTCCTGTTCCTGTTTCTGTTTTTTCTCTTTTATATTTAGAAGTATATCATAAATAACTTCTAGTTTATCTCTTTTTCTTGACATTTTTCATGATATATATAAGTCTTCCAAGAATTAAAATGTATGCAATTAACATAAATAAATGGCCCCCAACATAATAAAGATTCTGAGTATCTGCAAAGATTAAATCTAAGCTTCCTAAAAATAAAAATCCAAAGGCAAGAGTTACAGGAAGCATTTTTGTATTTCTTTTTTGTCTATACTCTTTAAGATGATGATAGAGAATAAAGAATATAAGTATTGAAGAAGTTATATAGATTATATATGTTTTATCGAGTCCAATTATTGCTATAAGAAGAATTAAAACAGCAAGTAAAGCATAAGTTCTTCTGTTTTTTTCTTTGAGATTCATATAAACCAGAGTCAAAAGCCCCATTAAAAAGAAAGTAACGTGAAAAATAATAGCAAGAGTTCCTGCTATGTTACTCTTTTCAATCATAATTGCTAAAGTTTCTTTGCCGACTGGAAAGCTTGCGAATAGAGTTATCAGAGGCCAAGCCATATAAGATAGAGATATTAATAAAAAAGCAATGCTAAATAATTTAATTTCTTTTCTTTTGGAAACTTTGTATATTTTATAAGCATATCCTGAAACAAACAAAGCAATAATTGCAAAAAGGATCTGAAAGAGAGAGTCATATCCAGAAAACCACGACGGTATTTTATACAAGATATCCATTCTCTATTATTGAAGAATTAGTTTTTAAGCTTTATGAAAGAATTTTCTATATTTGTTTTTAGTATTTTTCTTTAACAAGTAATTAATAAAGGATTTGATTATATTTTGTATCTCTAAAAAGAGAAAATGTGTAAGGAGGTAACCTATGACATGAAGAAAAAAACAAAGAAAAAAAATATTCAAAAAAAGTAAGACCGAAGCCCGATAATTTAACCGAAGCAAAAGAAGAGAGCTCATAAGGGCCTTGCAAAATTTCCCCTTATCAGCCCTCTTTTATTTTTAAAAAAGAAAAAATGAAAGAATACCATTTACTCATACTAGAAAAAGGAAATTGTGCCTTTTGTGGAAAGAAAATATCTAATCCCATTTGTGAAAAATGCCTTTTAGCAGGATTAATAATTCTAAAAAACGAATCAAGATTTTCTAGAAACAATAGAATAATTCAAAGTGCTTTGAAAGATATAGATGCTTTAGAAGAGAAGCCTCTTTGCATAGTGTGCAGAAGAAGAGAAGTTTCAATATGCCCTATTTGTTTTTATGAAGAATTTGGAGATATTCTTTTTCCAAGAGAATTAAAAGAAAGCCAGGAACTTCTTACTTTTTCTTAATCTTCTTTTTACTTTTAATTATCCCAAGAATAATATAAGCTATTCCTAATCCAATAAGTCCAAGCCCTACACCAAAATTAACAGATGATATAAACACAACACCTGCCCCCATAAATATAAATCCTATTGGAAGAAATATAGTATAATTAGGTTCATGTTTTTTAACTTTATTTTTCTTTTTCATTTTATTTATTAAATATTAAAAATAGAACTACTCCTAATACTAGTAATCCAATTAAAACATACATGATAATCATCCTTGTTTTTGGATGTTCTTGAAGATATTTTTGGCCAGAATAACTAATTAACAAAAAACCAATAAGCCACAGCATAAACCCATAGAAAATTTCTTCCAGGCCTTTCCAAATCAATCCTGTTATAGCAATTGCTATTGCTATTAATCCAAGCCCAAATGTGTTTGCTCTTAGCTCTTTAAACAATTCAGCATCTGTTCTTTTTTGCCATTTCATTTTTTCTTTACATACACCTTTTCAACTTTAAATGATTTGTATAATCCTTCTAATATATCTGTTCCAGCATAACCAGCAAGCAGAGATAATCTAGGGTCAAAATCAAAAATAATTCCTACAAATATACCAATAATTATTGCAATAGCAACTGTAATTGCATAATATGTCCAAATAATTCTTCTTCTAAGAGATAATGCTTTAAGCAACCCAACAACTCCACGAGTTAATCCTCCAATACCTCCAAGAAGTCCTGCTAATATCACCCCGTCCATGATTTATGTAAGGGGAAAGAGTTTTTTAAAAGTTACTAAAAAATCAAAATATTAAAACTCATTAAAAGTAGCCAAATTCCTAAAAGAAGTAAGAAAACTGCGCTGAGCAATTGTTTTTTCTTAAAACGCTGTGCTTGTTTATGTATTTGTTCTGGAAATCCTATTTTCATAATTCCTTTAATTAAAGTAAACCATCCCAAAAGTGTAATAACAATTGTCCAATTAAGAACCCATATATTATGCAGAATAACTGTAATTAATCCCATAAGCATTGAAATATATCCTGTTGATATGACAAATGCCTTATTATCTGTCATTTCAATTGTTTTGCCTAATTGTCTTGTTATAATAAATAGTGCTCCAAAGATTACAAAGAAACTTCCCCAAAGTCTTGCAAGAAAAATAGTAATTTCCACCCCGTCCATGATTTATGTAAGGGGAAAGAAGTTATTTAAAAGTTATGATTAGTTCTTTTGAAAATCAATCAATAATTATTCAACTCCTTTTATATCAAATGCATCAATTAAACTTTTTGGGAGTTTTTTTTCACACTCTTCTACAGCAAGGTTTAATTTTTCTTTGAAAAATTCAAGAGTATTTCTTGATATATGATTGTCTATATCATCTCCTCCAGCTATTTTTGTATTATAATCCCATTCGCACCTTTTAAAATTATCATACGCTATCACAGCTTCTTCAACTGCTTTTAATTCTTCAACCTTTAATTTTAGATATCCTTTTTCCATTTTAATTATTTATCTTGTTTTTCAGGATAGCTTGTCTTAGAGTTTTCTATTTTTTTAACAAGATCCAAATAATCTTTAGATACAGAATATGACCCAAACATAGGAATTTGTATTAAAATATTTCCTTTTTCATAGATATTGATTATTTTTTCTGCTTTTTCTGAATTTAATGAATCTCTAACAAGAGTAAGTCCTACAACATTACCAAAGAGAAATGTTCCAAGAGCAACTCCAAGTGCTGCTTCTGCAGTTTTCGCAATAAATTTTACAGGCTTTGAAGATAATTTATTTTTTAGATTTTTCATAATTCTCCAACAAACCCCTTATTTTTAAGCATTATTGTAATTTAGTTAAATCAAAACATTTATAAATAAATGACAATTATCTATGTGTATGGATATTGGTAGTATAATAAATAAAGAAGGCTTGTTGAGAATAAATAAAGGATTTGGAGGAAATCTTAGAAGTGATTCAAGCATAGATTTTG
>CAZZFU010000019.1:0-8289 GCA_964653965.1 Candidatus Woesearchaeota archaeon | reverse complement strand
TGATTTTTTTGATAAATCAAAAATAATTAATGTAAAATGTAAAATTGACAAAGAATTTATTAAAATATTGAGAGATGCAGGATTTGATCAAAAGGTTTATCCATCAGAATCTGGTTCTCAAAGAATTTTACAAAAATATGCAACAAATAAAGTTCTTTTGGACAAAATGTACCTTCCTTTGTTAATGAAAACAATGACTGATATGGGAATAAGAGCTCCTGTGAACATGATGATAGGATTTCCAGATGAAACAGAAAGCGAAATTAAAGAGAGTATAGAACTTGCAAGAAAATTAAAAGAGAATGGCGCTATTTATGTAACTTTTTTTATACCAATCCCTTTTCCAGGTTCTAAACTTTATGAGATTGCAATTAAAAACAATCATTTAGATGAGGATTTTGATACAGATATTATGAATTGGAAACATCCTGTAATGAAAAATACCTTGGTACCTCCTGAAAAAATTGAACAAATTCAAAATCAAGCAAATGAAATGATTAATGATAAAGATTTTATTGCAAAAGCAATTAAAAGAACAATTGGCCATCGGTGGAAAAGCCAGTAAATCAAGATAATCCATAAAAAATCTAAATATTTTAAAACTTAAGCTTTATATATCAGACTTTGTATTTTTAAATATAAAATGAGGTTGAATATTCTTATTGGAGGAGAAGCAGGACAGGGAATCAACAAAATTTCTGAAATTGTTTCAGATGTTTTAGTAAGCAAAGGTTATTATATTTTTAATTATAGAGATTATCCTTCTTTAATTAGAGGGGGACATAATTTTAATGTTTTATCTATTTCAGATAAAGAAATTCAAAGTACTGAATCCAAATTAGATGGAATTGTTTCTATGGATAGATTAACTATTATTAAACACAGAAAATTTTTGAAAAAAGGTGGATTTATTATTAAACCAGATAATTTTTTGAATTTAGGAATTAATTTAAATGTTGCTTTGGCAGGAGCTTTAATAAGAATTCTTGGAATTGAAAAGAAATTTTTAATAAAAAAAGTAAAAGCAGAATTAAATAATAAAAAATCTTTAAATGCAGCAGAAAAAGGATTTGAAAGTCAAAAAAGCAAGTATTTTTTAAAAAATTTGAAAAAGAAATTAATTTTAAAAAGTGGAAGTGAAAGTATTGCTCAGGGTTTTATTGATTCAAAGGCAGATTTGTATTTTGCTTATCCTATGACCCCTGCCACACCTGTTTTACATCTTCTCGCAGAAAAGCAGGAGGAAAATAATTTTTTAGTTTTTCAACCTGAAAATGAAATTGCAGTTGCAAATGCAGCACTTGGAGCAAGTTTTTCAGGAGCAAAAGTAATGGTTGGAACTTCTGGAGGAGGTTATGATTTAATGACAGAGACACTAAGTATGCAAGGAATGGCAGAACTGCCTTTAGTTGTTTATCTTTCTTCAAGACCAGGACCTGGAACAGGAGTTCCTACTTATACAATTCAAGCAGATTTAGATGTTGCTCTTAGAGGAGGACATGGGGAATTTCCAAGAATCGTAATTGCTCCTGGGAGTCCAGAGCAAGCAAGGCAAAAAACAAACGAAGCTTTTTATCTTTCTCAAAAATTCAATGCTTTATGTATTCTTTTGTCTGACAAACATTTAGGAGAATCAGAATTTTCTTTTAAAGAGGGTAAAATTAATCCTTTGAAAGTTCAAGTAAAGAGAAAAATTCCAGGAAAAGAAATTGTTAAAGCAAGTAGTTATGAGCATGATGCTTTTGGATTTACAACAGAAGAAGCTTTTTTAACTAAAAAAAATGCTGAAAAAAGAATTTTAAAATATAAAAATATCCAAAAAGAAGTAAAGAAATTTGAGATGATTAAAATTCATGGTAAAAGAAATAGTAAAAATTTGATAATTGGATGGGGCTCTACAACAGGAGCAATAATTGATGCAATTTCAGATTTAGATGCAAAATTTTTACAGGTTCTTTATTTAAAACCACTTTCAAATAAAATTAAAGAAGAAATGAAAAAAGCAAAAAAAATAATTTTAGTGGAAAATAATTTAACAGGACAATTAGGAAGAATAATTAGAGAAAAAACAGGAATAAAAATTGAAAATAGAATTTTAAAATATGATGGAAAACCCTTTGAATCTGATTTATTAAAGGAGGAAATAAAAAAATGTCTAAAAAATTAAGAATAGATACTCCAATACCCATAACTTGGTGTCCTGGTTGTTCTAATTTTGAAATTTTAAAAGCAGTAAAATTAACTATAAATAATCTTTTGAAAAAAGGAGAAAAATTAACAAATTTTGCAATGGTTACTGGAATAGGGTGCCATGGAAAAATATTTGATTATTTAAATATTTCTGGAGTCTATAGTTTGCATGGAAGACCACTTCCAACTGCACTTGGAATAAAAATAGGAAATCCAAATTTAAAAGTAATTGCTTTTCAAGGAGATGGAGATGTTTATGCTGAAGGAATTTCTCATTTTATACATGCTGGAAAATATAACTCAGATATAACTTTAATTGTTCATGATAATCAATCTTTTTCACTAACAACAGGACAAGGAACACCAACTAGTCAAAAGGGATATAAATCAAAAGCAGAACCTTTTGGAAAATTTGGACAACCTTTGAATCCAATAAGATTAGCTTTAGCATCTAATGCAAGTTTTGTTGCAAGAGCAAATGCAAGAGATGTTGAATTTACAGCAGAAATAATTGAAAAGGCAATTAAGCACAAAGGATTTTCTTTTGTAGAAATTATCCAGGATTGCATTGTTTTTAATTTAGATGTGAATAATCGAGATAAAAGAATGTATAAGATTTCTAATAAAAAAAGAACAAAAAAAGAAGCAATGAAATTAGCAGACATTTATGATTATAATTTAGGAAAAGGAAAAATTCCCATAGGAATTTTTTATTCAGAAAAAAGAAAAACTTTTGAGGAGCAATGGCCTCAATTACAGAGATTACAGAAAAAGAAAATTAATTGGAAGAATTTAAAAAAGTAATTATTTCTTTTCAATATCTTTTTTTATAATTGATTTTATTCCATCAATTGATTTAGGATTAAGAAGAGTTGAAACATTTTTTATTTCTTCTCCTTCTAAGAGGGCTTTAAGAATTCTTCTCATCATTTTTCCACTTCGGGTTTTAGGTATATCTTCTACAAAATAAATTTTAGAAGGTTTTGAAATAGGGCCAATTCTTTTAACTACTGAATTAATTATTTCTTTTTCATTCATAGATGATTTTGTTTTTACAAAAGCAACTATTATCATTCCTTTTATTTTATCTTGTTTACCAACAATTGCTGCTTCAACAACTTTTGGAAGGCTTGTTATTGCATCTTCTATTTCTGCAGTTGACATTCGATGCCCTGCAACTTTTATAACATCATCACTTCTTCCCAAAATTCTAAAATTTCCTTTTTTGTCATAATAAGCATTATCCCCTGCGTCGTATTTGCCTTTTAAAAAATATTTTTTATATCTTTTTGAATTATTCCAAACTCCTCTAATTAAAGATGGAGAAAAAGGAGGAATTTGAACTAATAATCCCTCTTTTTTTGCTTTTACTTTTGTACCTCTTTTATTTATTACTGAATATTCAATTCCAGGAAAAGGTTTTCCAGCATAAGAAGGAATAAATGGGCCATGTCCTGGAAGAGACTCTATTACTGCTGAACCTGTTTCTGTTTGCCAATAAGTATCAATAATTGGACATCGGCTTTTTCCAACTTTTTTAAAAAACCATTCCCAAGTTTCTCTATCTATTGGTTCTCCAACTGTTCCTAAAATTTTTAAAGATTTTAAATTGTATTTTTTAGTGAAATTATCTTTACTCGCAAACATTCTTAGAGCTGTTGGAGCAGTATAAAAAACATTTATTTTATTTTCTTTTATTATTTTTAAAAACCTGTCTTGTTTAGGATAAGTTGGCATTCCTTCATACAGAATTGTTGTTGCTTTATTTAATAAGGGCCCGTAACAAGCATAAGTGTGTCCTGTAATCCATCCAATATCTGCAGTACACCACATTATTTCATTTTCTTTTAAATTAAACACATATCTTGCAGACCAATAAGCTTGAACAGCATATCCTCCTATTGCATGCATAACTCCTTTTGGTTTTCCAGTTGTTCCAGAAGTATAGAGAATAAAAGCAATGTCCTCTGCATTCATTGATTCAGGAGAAATTATTTTTGGATTTTTATTTGTAAATATTTTTCCTGTTTTTTTTCTATCTATTATTATTTTTTTTATTTTTATTCCTTTACAAGCTTCCCTGGTTTTTTTAATTAAATCTACTTTCTTCCCTTTTCTAAAATAATAATTTGAAGTAATGACTAATTTAGCTTTTCCGTCTTTAATTCTTGTTCTTAATGCATCTGCTGAAAAAGCAGAAAAAACAACAGAATGAATTGCACCTATTCTTGCACAAGCAAGCATAAAAATTAAAGCTTCTATCATTGGAGGCATGTAAATTGCAACCACACTACCTTTTTTTATTCCTTTCTTTTTTAATAGAGCAGCAGCTTCATTTACTGAATTATATAATTGAAAATAAGTTAGAATTTGTTTTTTTTCTTTTGGATTTTCTGGGACAAAAATAATTGCGGAATTTTCTTTTTTATCTAAATTTCTATCTAAAGCATTATAACAAAGATTTAATTTTCCATCTCTAAACCAAGAAAAATTATTTTTCTTTTGTTCATATGTTTTTGTAAAAGGTTTTATCCAGAAAATTCCTTCTTTTGCTAACTCTTCCCAAAATTTTATTCTATTCTTTTTTGCTTTTTTGTAAACATCTATTGGAGCAAGACTAATTTTTTTTGCTTCTTTAGAAGGAAGATATTTTCCAGAAGATTTGCTAACATATTTCATTTTTTGTTATAAAATATTTTCTATCTTTAATTCCTTTTTCATATAATCTTCGAGTATATCCCACATTATCTATGTCTTTTTTATTAATTTCTAATTCTTTTAGAACTTGTAATATTTTTTTTCTGGCTTTTTCAACTTCAGACATTCTTGCTTTATATTCAATTTCCATATAATATCCCAAATGTTGAACTTTGTTTATTTCAATTACAACCCTTTTATCTTTTTTGTATAGATAAGATTCTGTGGTTTTTCTTTTTTTAACCCATTCTTTAAATCCAAAATCTTCTAATAATTCAAGGAAGTTTCCAACTTGTTTTCCACCTGATAATTCAAATTCAAACTCTCTTTTTACAACAACTCCTTTTTTCCACAAACTTTTAAGATGTTTTTTAAAGTTGACAATTAGTTTTTCTCCATTATCTCTTATTCTAAAAGATTTTTTTGGATATCCTCTTTTTTGAAGTGCAAAATAATCATCACCTCTACTTTCTTTTTTTTCAAATTTAGCAATTTTTTTGATTTTGCTCCTAAGTTTAGGAACATTATCTATTTTCACTTTTGTTTCAACTTCTAGCCAATGCATTTTCCCCTTTTTCTTATATAAAAAAAGAGCAAGATATATAAAACTATCTTACATTGTTTTTTTGCAAAAGAAATATTAAAGATGATAGTTCAAAAAAGTTTTCCATATTCAAAAATAAAGTCTCAGTTAAAAAAATCTGATGAAATAGGAGTTATTTCTTGTAATGCTTGTGCAAGATTATGCAATGCTGGAGGAGAAAAGAAAATGAAAGAATGGGCTGCTAAATTAAAAAAAGAGGGTTTTAATGTCGTGGATATGGATTTAATTGGAACTCCTTGTGATTATTCTTTATTAAATAAATCTCAGCTTCATGGAAATGTTCAGGTTGTTTTGGCTTGTGAAGCAGGAGTTTATAATTTAAAAAAATTATTTCCTAAGCATAAAATAATTGGAGTAAATAAAGCAATTGGATTAGGAGTTCATGATAAAGGAAAAAATGTTAGATTAGTTAAGAGATTTAATTAATTTCTTAAGATTATTTTTTTGAAATTAAAGCAAATAAAGGATAATAACAGGCAATAATAAACAACCCATCATATTTGTTCTACGAACTCCAAGAGAAATACAATAAATTCCTGTTGCTGTTCCAGCTGCTAAAACAAATAACCCCCAAAAACCAGAAACAAAAAAGACAATTATTATTAATATCATAAGAGTTAATTCGCAAAGAAGAGGATAATTTATTTTAGATATTTTATTTGAAAAGAATTTTGCTAGTTTTAGAGTTATAAAAAAAGAAGCAATTCCTGAAATTAGAATAATTACTAAACATAGGATTAAAATTTCTTTTGATAAAATCCCAATTATTTCTGAAATAGCAACTGTTGCTCCTGTTCTTGTCCTTGTAATTGCATATAAAGCTATAAAAGAAAAACCCATTACTAGAGTATTTGTTGCTCCTAATAAAACTAAAAATCCTCTTTTGTCTGTTCTAGAAACAGCATTTCCTATTATTGCTGCTTGTCCACTCCCTAATCCAGGAAGAAAACTACAAAGAGGAGAAGCAATTGTAGCTCCTAAAAGAGGTTTAAATAATTTTATTTTTGGTTTTGAAATTTTTTGCTTTGGAATAGAAATTTTGTCCCGAATACTTATTATTAACATAGAACTTCCAAATAATCCAGTTAATAAAGGTAAAAGAGGTTCTTTTATTTCTAAATTTAAAACCAGTAATCCAAGAATACCTGTTAATAAAAAAACAATCAATGCATTTTTCATTTTTTTTTCAGAAGAAATTAGAAAAAAAGAAGCGAAAATTAATAATCCTGGAATTAGGATTTTTATAAAATCATAAAATTTTTCAAGAAAATTTGCAATTGGAAAAGCAATTAATAATAAAATAAATATTGCAGCTAAACTTCCATATGCTGTTAGAGTTATTGCTTCATATCCTCTGCCTTTTTTTAATAATTCATGTCCTGGTAAAATAGAAAGTTCTGTATCTGTATCTGGACAACCTAAAAAAATTGATGGAATAAAATCAATAAAAGTATGGGTAATTGCCATAGCAACAATAAATACTACAAAATAAATTGGGTTTATAAAAGAGAGAAAAGAAGCTGCAAGAGCAATTAAAAAAACTCCTACAAGATTAATGTGAATTCCAGGAATCAAGCCTGTGCAAATTCCGAAAATAATTCCTAATAAAACAAATAACAGGATTTCAAATAGCATTAATCTAAATAGTTTTATAAAGAATATATTGTTTGTTGTGTTACAATGGATATTAAGGAGAAACTAGATTTAATTAAGAGAAATACAGAAGAGATAATCACAGAAAAAGAACTTGAAACTTTGCTTAAAAAAAAGAAAAAACCAGTGATTTATTGGGGAACTGCTCCAACTGGAAGGCCTCATGCAGCTTATTTTTTACCTATGCTTAAGATTGCAGATCTTTTAAGAGCAGGATTTAAAGTAAAGATTCTTTTAGCTGATTTGCATGCTGCACTTGACAATGTTCCTTGGTATGTTTTAGAAAAAAGATATGATTATTATAAAAAAATTATTCCTTTAATGATTCAAGCAATTGGAGTAAATACAAAAGATTTAGAGATTATAAAAGGAAGTGATTTTGAATTAAAACCAGAATATATGTATGATGTTTTGAGAATGTCAAGTTTTACTTCGATTAGAGATGCAAATAGAGCTGCTTCAGAAGTTGTTAAACAAGTAAAAAATCCAAAAGTTTCTGGATTAATTTATCCTATAATGCAGGCTATAGATGAGCAATATCTTGAAGCAGATGCACAGCTTGGGGGAATGGATCAAAGAAAAATATTTGTTATGGCTAGAGAAAAGCATCTTAAACTAAGTTATAAACCAAGAGTAGAAATAATTAATCCTATTATTCAAGGACTTATTGGTAAAAAAATGTCTGCGTCAGATGAAAAGTCAAAAATTGATTTATTAGATAATGATAAAATCATAAAACAAAAAATAAATGGAGCAGAGTGTATTGCAGGAAATTCAGATAATGGAATTATGGCTTTTTTAAAATATGTAATTATGACAATAAAAAATGATGAAAAAAAAGATTTTATAATTAATAGAGATAAAAAACACGGAGGGGACTTGAGGTATTCTTCTTATGAAAAAATTGAAAAAGATTTTGTTTCAAAAAAACTACATCCTCTTGATTTAAAAAATGCAGTTGCAGAAGAAATTATTAATCTTTTAAAACCAATTCAGAAGCACAGAAAAGAGCTTGAGAAATTATCAAAAAAGGCTTATTCTAACGAGTCTTAAATTCAACAACATCTAAATCTTTAAGTTTATGTTTTAGTCCTACTTTTTGCCCTGGAAAGTTTGAAGAAGGGCCCCAGATTTTTGTTTCTTTA
>CAZZFU010000018.1:0-9463 GCA_964653965.1 Candidatus Woesearchaeota archaeon | reverse complement strand
AATTAAAAAAAGAATTTCCTGCTATTGACATAGCAACGAAATTAGGATTAATGTAAATGGGTAAAAGAATAATAACACAAAGAAGAGGGAGAGGAACTCACACATACAAGGTTCGAAGAAAGGCATTTAGATTTAAAATCCAATATCCTTCAAAATTAGAAGGAGAAGGAGAAATTATAAAACTCTTTAATTCTTCTGCTCATACAGCTCCTTTAGCAAAAATAAAATATTCAAGAGGAAGTTTTTACATTCCTGCAGCAAAAGGAATGTTTGAAGGACAAAAAATAAAATTAAATGGAAAAGAGATTAAGAGTGGAAATATAATTTCATTAAAAAATATTCCAGTCAAAACAAATATCTATTGCATAGAATCTCGTCCTGGAGATGGAGGAAAATTCATCAAAAGTGGTGGAAATTCAGCATTTGTTGATAGAAAATCAGAAGATCTTGTTCAGATTACATTTCCATCAAAAAAGAGTAAAAAATTAAATAATAATTGCAGAGCAATTATTGGAGTAATTGCAGGAAGCGGAAGATTAGATAAACCAATTATTAAAGCTGGGAAAAAATATCATATTAAAAAATCAAAAAGTAAATTATGGCCAAGAACCTCTGCAGTAAAAATGAATGTAATTGATCATCCTTTTGGTTCTGGTAGAGCAAAAAATGTAAAAAGCAAAATTGCAAAGAGAAATGCTCCTCCAGGAAGAAAAGTTGGATTATTAAGGCCAAAAAGAACAGGTAAGAAAAAGTAAAAATGCTAGAAGAAGGAAACAATAAAAAATCAGAACAATTAATAGATATTTTAAAGGGAGGATTAAAAGCTAGAGCTTTTTATAATCCAGAATTAAAAATTATTTCTTATAATAGTAAAAAAAATAATGGGTGTAAAAATGTTTGGGAATATATTGTAAATAAATTTAATGGCAATAATGAAGAATTGAGAAGAATAAATAATTTAACTCTTCCGATTGTTAATTTTTCAAGATTAAAAGGAATTTATTTAGAAAAAATAAAAGGATATAAAAAAATATAAAATGGATATCAAAAAGAAAGAATTTACATATAGGGGAATGACTTTAGAAGAGTTAAAAAAATTAGATGTTCGTGAATTTGCAAAATATTTGAGATCTAGACAAAGACGAACTGTTCTTAGACAGTTTCAAAAAATTGAAGATTTTGTGAATAGAGCTAAAGAAAAACAAAAAAGAGACAAAAGAATTCGAACTCATCAAAGAGATTTAATTGTTGTTCCACAAATGATTGGAATGAAAATATCAGTCTATAATGGAAATAATTTTGTCCCAATTGAAATAACAAGAGACATGCTCGGACATAAATTTGGAGAATTTTCTTTAACAAGAAGTAAAGTTAAACACAGTAGCGCAGGTGTAGGAGCAACAAAAGGAACTCGTGCTAAATCAAAGAAATAAATAAAAAATGACAGAAAAAGATCATAATCCTCAACAAAAAGAAAAAAAAGCTATGAAAAAGCAAGAAGCAGTTGAAAAAGCAGGGGACACCCCTTTGCAAAACCCCAAAATGAAAAAACCAATTGAAACCCCTAAAAAAATAGAAGGGAAAAAAACAAAAGAAATTAAAGAAGAGCAAAAAACTCCTGAAAAAAAAGAAGTTAAAAAAGAAACTCCAAAAATTAAAAAAACTGAAGTTTCTGCAAAAGGAATTAATCTCCCGATATCTACTAAAGATGCTAAATTTATTTGTAAATTTATTGTGAAAAAAAGAATTGGCGATGCTATTAGAGATTTAGAAAAAGTAGAACTTGGTAAAAAAGCAGTTCCTATGAAAGGAGAAATTCCTCATAGAAAAGGAAAAAGAATTTCTTCAGGAAGATTTCCAAAAAAAGCTGCAAAAAATTTCCTAAATGTTTTAAAAAGCTTAGCTGCAAATGCAAATCAAAATAATTTAGATGAGCCAATTATTACAGAAGCAATTGCAAATATGGCTGAAAGACCTTATGGAAGATTTGGAAGAACTCAGAAAAAAAGAACTCATATAAAAATAATTGCAAAAGAAAAAAAGAAAAACAATGAGAAACCAAAAGTTTCTCAAGCAATTAAACACTCACGAAATAAGGAGTCACGGCAACGTGTTTAAATATGGAAGAAAGAAATATTGTAAAACTCAAAAAAGAAGAATTTGCTGTTAGAGAATATATTAAAAAATCTTTAGGAAAAGGAAAAATAAGCAAAGTTAAAATAGAATATACTCCAGTTGGTGAAAAACTAATTATTTCTACTAATAAGCCTGGATTAATAATTGGTAGGGGAGGAGAGAAAATAGTTGAATTAACTTCTATATTAAAAAATAAATTTAAACTAGAAAATCCTCATATTGAAATTGATGAAATAAAAGAGCCTGAATTTGATGCTCAAATAAATGCAGATGAAATTGCTCTTGCACTTGAAAGATTTGGACCTTTAAAATTTAAAGTTATTGCATATCGAAATCTGCAAAAGATAATTAATGCTGGTGCTCTAGGTGCTGAAATAAGATTAAGTGGTAAACTTCCTGGTTCAAGAGCTAAATCATGGAGATTTGCTCAAGGATATTTGAAAAAAACAGGAGATAGTGCAAAAGTTGTTGATAGAGCTCAATCTAAGGCACAAACAAAACCAGGAACAGTTGGAGTAAAAGTTAGTATTCTTTCTCCTCATGCAGTATTAAAAGATAGAATCAAAGTTGATGAAGAATTAATTCAAAAATTAAAAGAAAATGCAAAAGAACCTTTAAAAAAAGAAACTAAAAAGAAAGCAACAAAGAAGAAAAAATGAAAAAGAAAGAATTAGCGCATTTAAGCAAAGAAGATAGAGAAAAGAAATTAAAAGAATTAAAAATGGAATTAATCAAATCAAAAACTGCAGCTGAAAAAACTAACAGCAGCAAAACAAAACAAATTAAAAAAATGATTGCAAGAATAATCACACTCAATAAATAACATGGAAATATGTCCAAAATGTGGCTTGCCTAAGCAAGCATGTGTATGCGAACAAATGGTCAAAAGTTCGCAGAGAATAAAGATTTCCACTGACAAGAAAAGATATGGAAAAATTGTGACAGTAATCAGTGGATTTGAAAACGACGTCGATGTAAAAAAAATCGCAAAAAGC
Source organism: Candidatus Woesearchaeota archaeon (assembly GCA_964653965.1). Taxonomy (GTDB): domain Archaea; phylum Nanobdellota; class Nanobdellia; order Pacearchaeales; family GW2011-AR1; genus JAFCEV01. The sequence continues at coordinate 6,332 of CAZZFU010000018.1, read as the reverse complement.
CTAAAAAATGAATTGGCTTGTGGTGGAACTTACAAAGACAATGTTATTGAGCTTCAAGGAAATCATCTGAAGAGAGTAAAACCTCTCTTATTGAAGTTAGGATTTGGAGAAGATTCAATAGAGGAATAAAAATCAAGCCAAATTGCATACACAAAAAACGAAAAATGAAAAAGAAAGAAAAAACAACAAAAGAAAAAGAAGTAAAAATAGCTGAAGCTGTATGTGCTGATAAAGATTGCCCAATTCATGGAAATTTAAAAGTCAGAGGAAGAGTTTTTGAAGGAAAAGTCATTAAAAAATTTCCAAAAAGAGTAGTTATTGAATTTAAAAGAATGATTTATGTTAAAAAATACGAAAGATTTGCAAAAGCAAAAACAAAACTACATGCAAGATTGCCTAGATGTATGGAAAAAGACATTAATTTAGATGATTTAATTCAAATTCAAGAGTGCAGACCCCTTAGTAAAATCATACATTTTGTTGTGATTAAAAAAATTAAAGAAGCAAACATAGGAGATAAAGAAAAAAAATGAAAGCAATAAGTGCAAAAATAACGCCTGGATTAAATTTAGGAGCAATTGTAATTGCTTCTGATAATAGTGGAGCAAAAATTGTCAAAATTGTTGCAGTAAAAAAAAGCAAAGCAAAAAAAGGAAAACAAGTAAATGCCAAAATTGCTGATTGGGTAAAAGTTAGTGTTAGAAAAGGAATTCCTGATATGAAAGGAAAAGTTTTTGATGCTATTGTAATAAGACAAAAAAAAGCTTATAGAAGATTAAATGGAGAAAGAATTGCTTTTGAAGATAATGCTGTAGCAATATTAAAAGATGAAAAAGGGAATCCAAAAGGAACTCAAATTAAAGGGCCAATTGCGAGGGAGGTTTTAGAGCGATGGCCACAAGTTGCAAAAATCGCCTCAAATATATATTAAAATGAAAAAAGAATTTTCAAATAAATGGAAAGCAAGTAAACAGCCTCGAAAACAAAGAAAATATTTAGCTAAAGCTCCTTTACATATCAAAAGGAAATTTCTAAATGTGAATTTATCTAGGAATTTGAGAAAAAAACACGAAAAAAGAAATCTTACTTTAAGAAAAGGAGATGTTGTGAAAATTATGAGAGGAAAATTTAGAAAAAAATCAGGAAAAGTTTCTCATATAAATCCAAAAAATCAAAAAATAAATGTAGACGGGATTTCAATTAAAAAAAGAGATGGTTCAAAAGTTAATGTGAATTTAAAACCTTCTAATCTTCAAATTATTGAATTAAATTTAGAAGACAAAAAAAGATTAAAAAATAAAGAAATAAAAAAAGAAGACAAGAAAAATGCATCTAAAAAGACAAAAAGTTCCTAAAAATTGGCCAATAAAAAGAAAGGGCACTTCTTATGTAGTTAGGCCTAAATCTAATCTTTCTAATGGAATTCCAATTTTAATTGCTATTAGAGATATTTTAAAATTAGCACAGAATAGAAAAGAAGTGAAGAAAATTATTCACAACAAACAAATTTTATTAAATGGTTTTCCTGTAAAAGATGAAAAAAATAGCATATCTTTATTTGACAAACTTACAATTGTTCCTTCAAATGAACACTATCAACTCTCTCTTTCTGAAAAAGGGAAATTTCAGATTGAAAAAATAGTCTCTGGAAAAGAGAACTTCAAAATATCTAAGGTCATTAATAAAAAGATTTTGAAGGGTAAAAAAATCCAATTAAATTTGAGTGACGGAAGAAATTTTCTATCTGATATCAAATGTTCTGTTAATGATTCTGTTTTAATTGATTTAAAGAAAAAGAAAATAGAAAAATGTCTTCCCTTAAAAGAAAAGGTAGAAATTTTAGTGTTTGCTGGAAAACATGCAGGAAAAAAAGGAAGAATTAATAAAATAGATTTAAAAAAGAAAACAGCAGAATTATTATTTAAAGAAGAAAAAATTAATGTTTTAATTAAACAATTAATGATTATTGAATAAAATGAATAAGATGAGAGAAATAAAAATTGAGAAAATTGTTCTAAGCGTAGGTGGAACTGCAGAAGAATTAGAAAAAGGATTTAAACTTTTGGAATTTTTAACTGGAAAAAAACCTGCAAAAACAAGGTCTAAAAAGAGAATTCCTACTCTAGGAGTTCGTCCTAAATTAGAAGTTGGTGCAGTTGTTACTCTTAGAAAGAATTTTGAAGAATTACTAAAAAAACTTTTAATCTCAATTGATAATACTTTAAAGAAAAAACAAGTGAGTGAAAATAATTTTTCTTTTGGAATAAAAGAATACATAGAAATTCCAGATATAGAATATCAGAGAGATATTGGAATAAGAGGATTTGATGTTACTGTTGCTTTTAAGAGAAATGGTAGAAGAGTTAAATTAAGAAAAACAAAAAAAGGAAAAATACCAAAAAGACAAGCCATTACTAAAGAAGAGATAATTAAATTTATGGAAGAGAAATTCCAGACAGAGTTTGAGTAAGACAATGAAAATAAAAAATAATTTTCAAGCATTCAAACTCCAGAAAATAGGGGTTTGGAAAGGAGTTCGAATATGACAGCAAGTGATTGGAAAAAAATACTGAAACAATTAAAAAACAAACCAAAGATAAAAGAGAAATTTCTAAAGCATTGCAAACCAAAAGAAAGAAAAATTGGAATTGCTGCAAAGAAATGTGAGAGATGTGGAAGATATGGCGCTCACATAAAATCATATGGATTAAATTTATGCCGGCACTGCTTTAGAGAAATAGCTGAAGAAATCGGTTTTAAAAAATATAATTAGAAACAATGAAAATCAAAAATAATTTTCAGGGAGTTAGAATATGAGCCAAGATGTTGTTGCTGATGGATTGAATATGATAAGAAATGCTAAAAAAGCAGGAAAAGAAATAGTTGTAATTGAAAGAATATCCAATCTTTTAATTGAAATTTTAAAAATAATGAAGCAAAAAGGAGCTATAAAGAGATATAAAATAAATGCTAAAAACAAATTTCTAGAAATAACCTTAGGAAATTTATTTGAATGCAAAGCAATAAAACCAAGATTTAGTGTGAAAAAAGGCAACATAGAGAGATATCGTCGAAGATATCTTCCTTCAAGAAATATTGGAACTCTAATTATCTCTACAAATAAGGGATTAATAACTCATGAAGAATCTCAAGAAGAACAAATAGGAGGAAGTCTAATTGCTTATTTTTATTAAAATGAACACAATTTTCAATCAATTAAACACTCACGCGATAATGTGTCACATAAACGTGTTTAAATAAAATGAAAAAAGAAATAATTCAAAAAATTGAAATTCCAGAAGAAGTGAATGCAGATATTCAAGAGAATAGATTAATTGTAAAAGGTGAAAAAGGAGAAAATCAAAGAGAATTTAATGTTCGTGGATTGGACTTTCAAAAAAAAGATAATTTTCTAATTATTGGAAATAAAAAAGCTACAAAAAAAGAAAAGAAAAGAATCAACACAATTACTTCTCACATAAAAAATATGCTTAAAGGAGTTGAAAAAGGATTTGAATATCAATTAAAAATATGCTCAAGTCATTTTCCAATCACAGTAGATATTCAGGAAAAAGAAGCTATCATTAAGAATTTTCTTGGAGAAAAAATATCTAGAAAAGTAAAAATACCTTCAAATGTGGAGGTAAATATTAATGGAGATTTAATAACTATTAACTCAAATAACAAAGAATCAGCAGGACAAGCTGCTGCTAATTTTGAAAGAGCAACTAAAATCAAGAATAGAGATCGAAGAGTGTTTCAAGATGGAATTTTCATAATAAATAAAGCAGGGAGGGAAATGTAATGAAATTTCTAAGAAGAACTTCAAACAGATATTCTAAATTAGGGAAAAGAAGAAAGAAAAAACAAATTTGGAGAAGACCTACTGGAAGAGATAATAAAATGAGAGAAAGAAGAAGAGGATATCCTGCTAGAGTTAGTATTGGTTATAAAAAACCTAAAAAAGAAAAAAAAGTAATTATAAGAAATCCAAAAGAACTTGAAAAAATAGGTGTTTCAACAAGAATATTTGTTGGAAATGTTGGAAAAATAAAAAAAATAGAAATTGCAAAAAAGGCAAAAGAAAAAAAGATTTCTTTAGAAAACATGAATATAGAAAAGTTTCTTAAAAATAATCAAATAAAAGAAAAGAAAAAAATAGAAGAAAAGAAAACAAAAGGAGTTAAAAAACAATGAAAATTAAGAATAATCTTCAGGCATTCAAACTCCATTTACATGGAATTTGGGTAGGAGTTAGAATATGAATTTAAGTAAGAAAAAAGCACTAGCTTCAAAAACTTTGAAAGTGGGAAAAGACAGAATTGTTTTTGTAAAATCAAGATTAGAAGATATTAAAGAAGCTATAACAAAACAAGATATTAGAGATCTTCAAAAAGAAGGAGCAATCTTCGTAAAAGAAATTAAAGGTAAAAAGAAAAATTTGAAAAGAAAAAATAAAAGAAGTACTGGAAATATAAGAAAAAAAGTTAATCAAAGAAAAAAAAGATATGTGATTATGACAAGAAAATTAAGAAAATATGTTAAAGAATTAAAAAATCAGGAGAAATTATCTAGAGAACAAGCAAAAGATATAAGAAAAAAAATAAGAAATAAACATTACAAAAGCTTGGGAAATCTTAAAGAATATATAAGGGAAATTATAAATAAAAATGAAAATAAAGAAAACTAAAAATTTTCTAGCCTTCATCTTTCAAGTAGGTAAAGAAAAATGAAAATAAATAAAAGAAGAAAAAGAGAATATAAAACAGATTACTTAAAGAGAATTAAATTTCTTAAAAGCAATTCTCCAAGAGTTGTTTTTAGAAAAACAAACAAATATTTAATCGCCCAATACACTACAAGTAAAGAAGCTAAAGACAAAATAGAATTTGGTTTAACCTCTAAAGAACTTTTAAAATTTGGATGGCCTAAGGAATTTTCAGGAAGTTTGAAATCTATTTCTGCAGCATATTTTCTTGGATTATTAATGAGCAAAAAAATAAAAGAAAAAAAATTACAAAAACCAATAATTGATTTTGGAATGATTAGAATGATTTCTAAAACAAAAACATATGGTTTTTTAAAAGGACTAAAAGATGGAGGCATAGATATTAGTTGTAAGAAGGAACTTTTTCCTGAAGAAAACAGAATAAAAGGAGAACATCTTAAAAATAAAATTCCTTTTGAAGAAATTCTTAATAGAATTTCTAATACATCAAAATCAAAAACAAATAAAGATTTTGCTGATGAAAATATTAAATCAAATATAGAAAAATAAAATGAATAAAGAAAAAAATATAGAAGAACTTGAAAAAACTGATAAAGAAGAGTTAATAAAGAAAATAGAAAAATTAGATGAAGATGAATATGCGGAAACTCCTGAAGAAGTTTTAAATGAAGAAGATTTAAAAGAATTAAAAGAACTTGAAAAAGAAAAAGAAGAAAAAACTCCTCTAAAAAAAGGAGAGCTAGCAAAAGAAGAAATAATTGAAGCTTGGGATCCTAAAACAAAATTAGGAGAAGATGTTAAATCTGGAAAAATAAAAAATATTGATGAAATTTTAGATAATAAAAGAAAGATTCTAGAAGAGGAAATTGTTGATTCTTTACTTGATATTAAATCTGATTTAATCTCTATTGGACAGTCAAAAGGAAAATTTGGAGGAGGAAAAAGAAGAGCATGGAGACAAACTCAAAGAAAAACAAAAGAAGGAAATGTTCCTACTTTTTCTGCAATGGCTGTTATTGGTGACGAGCAAGGACATGTAGGAATTGGATATGGAAAAGCAATGGAAACTCTTCCTGCAAGAGATAAAGCAATAAGAAAAGCTAAATTAAACATAATCAAAGTAAAAAGAGATTGTTCTGCATTTGATTGTGATTGCTCTGAATTACACACTGTTCCTTTTAAAGTTACAGGAAAAGCAGGAAGTGTAAAAGTTACTTTAATTCCTGCTCCACAAGGAACTGGATTAGTTGTTGGAAATGAATTAAAAAAAATATTAAAATTTGCTGGTATTAAAGACGTCTACAGTAAATCTTCTGGAAGAATAAGAACTACTTTTAATTTAATAAAAGCTTGTATGAATGCTCTTGAAAAAACAAATTTAGGAGTTAAAGAACAATGATTGCAGTAATAAGAATTGTTGGAAGAGTTGGATTAAGAAGAGATATAGTTGAAACTTTTAATAGATTAAAATTAAGAAAAAAATATACTTGTATAGTTTTTGAAAATCCTACTAAAGAGCAAATAGGGATGATAAAAAAGATTAGAGACTTTTGTGCATTTGGGGAAATTAATGAAGAAATTTATAGAAAATTAAAAGAAAAAA
>CAZZFU010000017.1:0-10284 GCA_964653965.1 Candidatus Woesearchaeota archaeon | reverse complement strand
TTAGTTCCATATTTACTTGGACAAAAACATCCTCAAGGTAAAAGATTAGTTAATGTTCAAAAATGTGTGAGAACAACAGATATAAATGAAGTAGGAAATCTTAAACACCATACTTTTTTTGAGCAATTAGGAAATTGGAGTTTAGGAGATTATGGAAAAAAACAAGCAATTGAATACACATATGAATTTTTAACAAAAACATTAAAAATTCCAAAAGAAAAACTTGCTGCAAGTGTTTTTAAAGGCGATAAAGATGCTACAAAAGATATAGAATCATATAATGCCTTAATCTCAGTAGGATTTCCAAAAGAGAGAATAGGTATTTTACCTAAATCAGAAAATTGGTGGGGACCAGTAGGAAACACAGGGCCTTGTGGACCAGATTCTGAAATTTTTTATTGGATAAAAAAAACACCTACACCAAAAAAATTTAATCCAAATGATGAATCTTGGATTGAAGTGGGAAATAATGTTTTTATGGAATATAATAAAGATAACAAAGGAAACTTTAAACCACTTAAACAAAAAAATGTTGATTTTGGTGGAGGTACTGAAAGAATATTAGCAATTTTAGAAGGACACAATGATAATTACTTAACAGATTCATTCAAACCAATTATAAAAGAAATAGAAAAATTATCTAAGGAAAAATATGGAAAAAATAAAGAAATTACAAAATCTATGAGGATTATTGCAGATCATATAAGGGCTTCAATATTTATTCTTGCTGAGGAAATTGTTCCTGGAAATTCTGAGCAAAGTTATGTTTTAAGAAGGTTAATTAGACGTGCAGTTAGATATGGAAAAAAATTAAATATGAAAAATTTCACAATTCAAATAGCAGAACCAGTTTTTGATATTTTTAATGATTATCCTGAATTAAAAAAGAACAAAAAGAAAATTTTAGAAGAATTAAAAAAAGAAGAGAATAAATTTCTAACAACTTTGGAAAAAGGTTTGAATCGATTTAAAAAATTTACTTCAAACAAAAAACAATTATCTGGAAAAGAAAGCTTTCTCTTATATCAAAGTTTTGGATTTCCAATTGAAATGATTGAAGAAGAATGCAAAAAAAATAAAATTAAATTTTCTAAAAAAGATTTTGAAAACGCTAATAAAGAACATCAAAAACTTTCTAGAACTTCTACAGCAGGAAGATTCAAATCTGGTTTAGCAGATTCTTCAGAAACAACTACAAAACTGCATACTGCAGCCCACTTACTTTTAGCTGCTTTGAGAAAAGTTTTGAAAGATGAAAATATTGTTCAAAAAGGAAGCAATATTACTTCAGAAAGATTAAGATTAGATTTTTCTTTTCCAAGAAAATTAGAGGAAAAAGAAATAAAGAAGGTGGAAAATTTAGTCAATGAACAAATTCAAAAAAATCAAGAAATAAAAAAATCAGAAATGTCTTTTTCAGAAGCTAAGAAAATAGGTGCTTTAGGAAGTTTTGAAGAAAAATATGGAAATCACGTTTATGTTTATTCTATTGGAAATTTTTCAAAAGAAATTTGTGCAGGCCCTCATGTAAAAAATACAAAAGAACTAGGAAAATTTGAAATAAAAAAACAAGAATCAGTTGGAGCAGGAATACGTCGTATTAAAGCAATATTAAAATAAAAGAAATTCTATTCTAATCCATATCTTTTTTTAAGAAAATTAAAACTGATTTCTTGAAAAAAATTAAGATTACCTGTTCTTTCTAAATTTCTTCTTATTTCTTTTAAAATTAGTGCATCTCTATATTCTCTCATATATCTTAAAGAAATTCCTTCTGAAGCTTTTATAATTTCTGGATATGAAAAAAGCTTAACTCCCTCTCTATAAATATTTTCATCATCTGTAATTATTGCAGGACCATTTGTTTCTACAAAACAATAACCTGTATCTAATAATCCATATTCAAAAGGACATTTTATACCAACTGAATCATGATTTTCTTGTTGATGACAGAAAAAAACTGTTTCATATCCTATTTCTCTAAGAAGAAAAATTAGTAATTCTGATTTAGAAGCACATGTTCCTTGGTTTTCATATAATATTTCATAAGGATATCTTGAATAAAGAATTTCATAATCTCCTCCAAGAACCAATTCATCTGAATATCCAAAAGGAATATTTTGAACAAGACTTATTGCTATTCTAGCTTGATTTTCTTTATTATTATCTAAATTTTGTATTTTAATTACTAAAGGCATTAATAAAACCCTTTGATTTTCTTCATTAATTTTTCTAAACTTAAAGTCTTCTTTTTTAGGAATTTCTCCATTAGAATATGAAATCTGATTCGGAAGATTAAACAAATAATTTGTCATTTCTTCATAAACTGTAAAAGAAATATTGTGTTCATTTCCAAGAAGGATATATTTTAAATTAATCTCTTTTGGATTTTTCTGATAAGGTGAAATACAGGAATTTCCTTGAATTTCAGTATTTGCTGGACATCCACAAAGAGATGCTCTTTCAATTAAAACCTGTTCTTCATTGCAAAAATATGGTGAATTAATAGAACACTCTCCTCTTTTTGTTCCATCTCCACAATTTCTTTCAAATAATCCTGCATTTACAAAAGCAATTAAGAAGATGAATAAAATAAAAATTGTAAATTTCTTCATTTTGTTTTAAGCACCTCTTCTAATAATTCTGGGAATTCATCTGTTCCAATATCTCCTTGAGTAAAATGTCCTTTATGCTTAAATAAAAAATGTTTTACATTTAATTTTTTATTAATTTCTGCAACACTATCTAAAATAAATGGGTAATCATCCTCTGAAGAAAAAATAACCAGTTTATCATACAATGAATTTAAAGAGGAGTCAAATTCAAAACTGACCATATCTTTCAATCCAGAGAATTGAGGACTATCTAAAATATAGGGAGCAACTAAAATAACTTTTTTAACTTTCTTTTTATTTTCAGATAACCACCTAAGAATAAAACCACATCCCAAACTATGGCCAATTAAAACCGTATTCTCGTCTATTCTATTTTTTTCAAAAATCTTCTTCCATTCATTATAATCTGGATTCCAATCTCTTGGATAAAGTTCATTTGAATATTTAATTCCTTTTTTCTTTAACTGCGCCCTCAACCAAGGAAACCAATGCCTAGTATTTTCTCTTCCGCCTTCAAAAGCACTTTCTTCACTGTCATTAGCACCATGAACAATCACAACTTTCATTCTAAATAAATTGCAGGTCTTCCGAGCCTTGCTTTTTTAGATATATTTGAAGGGTCATATTTATTTTTATCATTAACCAAAAAAAGATTAATTTTTCTTTCAAATCTTTTATTAATCAGATTTACATCATAAATGGCTTTATCTCCTGGAAGAATATAAACATAAATATTTTTCTTATTTTTAACTAATTTAAGAACCTGGTTAATATCTGAGATTAACTTATTGATTGCTAAATCTTGTTTTTCAAATAATTCTTTTATCTTTTTTTTATCTGCTTTTGGCCATTTACTTAAACTTAAAAAAGTCTTATTTCCTATTTTTTGCCATAGCTCCTCTGTAATATGCGGACAAAAAGGATGTAATAACTTCAAGAAATTCTCTAAAACTTTTTTTGAAGTGGTTAGAGGAAGAAATTCAAATAATTCTCTTAATTTAATAACTGCTAAATTATATCTAAAATCAGAAATATCTTCTTCAACTCCTAAAATTGCTTTATTAATTTTACTTTCGATTCTTGCATCTGCTTTTCCAATTTTTACTTTATCAAAATAATTCATAATTTTATTGATAAATTTAGAACTTCCTGAGATTCCTTCTTCACTCCAATCAAAATCTTTATCAGGAGAAGAATTTGAAACTAGAAAAAATCTTGCAGCATCAATTCCATATTTTTTTGAAACTTCTTCTGGCAAAATAACATTTCCTTTTGATTTTGACATCTTTTCTCCATTAATTCCTTTTAACATACCTTGATTAAACAAATTTAAAGTTGGTTCATTCAAATCTAATAATCCCAAATCTCTCAAAAATTTTGTATAAAATCTAAAATAAATCAAATGCATACAAGTATGTTCTTTTCCACCAATATATTGGTCAATAGGCATCCAAAATTTTACTTTTTTAGAATCAAAAATTTTTTTATTATTTTTAGGATCACAATATCTTAAAAAATACCAAGAAGAATTCACAAAAGTATCCATTGTATCTGTTTCTCTTTTTGCATTTCCTTTACATCTAGGACATTTAACATTAACAAATTCTAAATTTGTTTTTAAAGGATTTCCTTTTCCAAATTCAACATTATCTGGTAATTTTATTGGTAGATTCTTTTCAGGAACAGGAACAATTCCACATTTATTACAATAAATAATCGGAATAGGAGTTCCCCAATATCTCTGCCTCGAAATCAACCAGTCTCTCAACTTATATTGGATTACTTTTTTTCCTAATTTTTTCTTAATCAAATATTTTGTAATTTCTTCTCTAGCCTTTTCACTTTTAATTTTATTAAATTTTCCAGAATTAATTAAGCTTCCTTCTTCAACATAAGCTTTTTCTTTTATATTTCCTCCTTTAATAACTTCTCTTATATTAATATTATATTTTTTTGCAAAATCAAAATCTCTAAAATCATGTGCAGGAACAGCCATTACCATTCCACTTCCATAATCCACAACAACAAAATTTCCCACCCATATTGGAATTTCTTCTCCATTAATAGGATTTTTTGCATATGTTCCTGTAAAAACTCCTTCTTTTTCTAAATCCTCTAAATCTTTCTCACTAGTTGATTTTATTTTTCTTAAAAATTTTTCAACTTCTATTTTTTGATGTTCTGTTACTATATCTCCTAAATTAGGATGTTGTGCAGAAATCACCATAAAAGTAACTCCAAAAATTGTGTCAGGTCTTGTTGTAAAAATAGGCCATTTTTTTCCATTAATCTCAAATAAAATCTCTGTTCCAGAACTTTTTCCAATCCAATTTTTTTGCATAATTCTAGCTCTTTCAGGCCACTTTACTAAAGTATCTATATCCCTGTCTAATTCTTCTGCATAATCTGTAATCCTAAAAAACCATTGTTCTAATTGCTTTATTTCAACATCTGTGTTTTCGTGATATTCGCATTTTCCATCATGAACTTGCTCATTTGCTAAAACAGTATTACATTTAGGACACCAATTAACAGGAGCTTTTTTTCTATAAGCCAATCCTTTTTCATACATTTTAAGAAAAATCCATTGATCCCATTTATAATAATTTGGATTAGAAGTTTTCACTCTCCTACTCCAATCATAACTCAAACCAATAGATTTCTGTTGTTTTATAAAATTATTAATAGAATGCTCTGTGTATTTCTTTGGATGAATTCCAACCTTAATAGCAGCATTTTCAGCAGGTAATCCCAAAGAATCATAACCCATAGGATATAAAACATTCAACCCTTTCATTCTCTTAAATCTAGCATAAATATCTCCAATTACATAATTAAAAGCATGACCCATGTGCAATCCAGAAGCAGAAGGATAAGGAAACATTTCAAGAATATAAAATTTAGGTTTTGAACTTTTTTTTACTTCAAAAATTCTTTTACTTTCCCATTTTTTTTGCCATTTAGATTCAATTTTCTTAAAATCAATTTCCATAGAAGAATAACAACTCAGGAACTTTTAAATATTGTCTTCCACTAATAAAAATATGAAAAAAATTCAAGCCCATATAATTGGACAAATTATCTCAAGCAACTCTTCTGAAGCAAAATTTCTCTATAATAAAAGTAGTTTTGGTGAAAAAGTTGGTGAAAAAATAAATTATTCTTTATCAGAAGCATTATATCTTGTAGAAAAAGGAAAAATGGAAATATATTCTAAAAAAAATAAAATTCCAAATAAAGAATTATTAAATAAGTTTAGAAGAATTGATAAAAGAATTCAAATAAAATATCCTGTATTTCAAAATTTAAGAGAGAAAGGATATATTGTAAAAACAGCCTTGAAATTTGGAGCTGATTTTAGAGTTTATGAAAAAGGAGCAAAAATAGGAAAACAACATGCAAAATGGATTGTATTTGTAGACTCTGAAACTAATAAATTAACATGGCATGAATTTTCTGCAAAAAATAGAGTTGCTCATTCAACTAAAAAAAATCTTCTTTTAGCAATTGTCGACGAAGAAAACAGCATAACTTACTATGAAATTAGATGGTTGAAGCCTTAGGTTTCTTTTTAATCTTATCCATTAACCAAACACTAATATACATAAAAGGAGTATCAATAATTGCTATGAGTACTTTAACTACCCACTGCCCTAAAATTAATGGAAAAATAGGAAAAACTCCATAAAAAGCAATTGTTATAAAAATTACAGAATCAATGAGTTGACTTACAATTGTAGAAGCATTGTTTCTCAACCAAAGATATTTTCCTTTTGTCTTCTTTTTCCAGAATTGAAAAGCCCAAATATCGTGATTCTGACTAACTATATATGCAAGAAAACTCGCAACCACTATTCGTGGAGTTAATGCAAGAACTTGAGAAAACATTTCAGAAACTTCTAAAGCATAAGAAGCAGGTTCCCATGCAAGAACAATATAAACAGAAACTATTAAAACTAAATTTGCAAAAAATCCAGCCCATACTGCTTTTCTTGCTTGCGACTTTCCCCATTTTTCAGAGATTATATCTGTAATAAAAAAAGTCATTGAAAAAACAATAACAGAAGCAGGAACAGTTAAAGGCCCAAAAACCACAATTTTATTTGCAAAAATATTTGCCATAACAACCAGAGCTGCAACAAAAGCAATAGGTAATTCAACTCCATATCTTTTTCCCAATAATCCTGCAAGAGAACCAATAGCAAATGTTGCCAGAATCCATAAAATCACCAATAAAATAGACATATTTAATATAGCATGTAATACTTTATAAAAATATTTATAACATCTCTACTCTTGAATTAGTTATGCCAATTCAAGACACTTCAAAAATAAAAGAAAACATAATTTCTACTCTAAAAAGAAGAGGACCTTGTTTACCAGTACACATTGCAAGTGAAATAGGAACGAGTATTTTATTTGCCTCTGCTTTTCTTTCTGAATTAGTCTCTGAGAAAAAAATAAGAATGAGCTACATGAAAGTAGGAAGCTCTCCTTTATATTTAATTCCAGGACAAGAATATCTTTTAGAAAAATTTTCTCAATATTTGAGAAGTAAAGAGAGAGATGCTTTTGAATTATTGAAAAAAAATAGATTTTTATTTGATTCTGAACAAGAACCAGCAATAAGAGTTGCATTGAGGTCGATAAAAGATTTTGCAATACCTTTTGAAGAAAAAGATAAATTAGTTTGGAAATATTACACAGAAAAAAGTTCAGGAATTAGATTATCTCCTCCAATTAGAAAAAAACAAGAATTTTTAAAAGAAAAACCAAAAGAGGCTCTAAAAATAGAAGAAAAGGAATTAGATATTTTTGGGGAAGAAAAAAAAGAACCCGTTAAAAAAACAATTAAAAAAACTCCTGTTAAAAAAACAATTCGCAAAACATCTGCTTATGAAAAAAAGAATGAACGGTTTTTTAATAAAGTAAAAGAGTTTTTAGATAAAAAATCAATTAAAATATCTGATATTGAAGGGTTTAGTAAATCTGATTTAATTTTAAGAGTAATTGAGGGAGAAACTGAAAAAATTTTAATTGCTTATAATAAAAAAAGAATTTTAGAGGGTGATTTATTAAAAGCATATAAAAAAGCTTCAGATTATAATCTTCCATATATAATTCTAAGTTTAGGAGATATTCCAAAAAAATTAGAAAATCTCATCAATGCAATAAGAAAATTATCAGGAATAGGTAAATTAAACTAATAAAAAGCTTTAAAAAACAAATTTAATTCTCCTTATTAAGATAAATTAAACCTTCGCGATTTCCATCAGAGGCAATTCAAGAAATCGTCACTCCAAAAAGAAAAGGAAGATTATGCGAAGGAAACCTTGGTGTCCTCGCTATGGGAAAAATAAAATCAAAAACAATTAGAAAATCTTCGCGAGCATTAATTGAAAAAGGAATAGAATTTGAAGAAGATTTTGAAAAAAATAAAAAAATACTCGGAAATACAATGCCAAGTAAAAAATTAAGAAACAGAATGGCTGGATTTTTAGTAAGAGAGAAAAAACAAAGAAAAAGAAAACAACCTTAAAACTTTTAAATTAACTAATTCTAATAATTTTGGCTACATGGTTCAGTGGTAGAACGCTAGTCTCATGAGCTAGAGGTCCTGGGTTCAACTCCCAGTGTAGCCATTATAATCTTGTTAATCTTTCCTGATGTTTAGGATTAATAAAACCTATTTTTCTAGTGAAAACTTTAAGATTTTTCCTACCATTGGATTGAATTCTATACTGTTGATTCCATCTCCAAACTTTAGTTTTTCTTTCATAAAGTTTACAATTAATTCCAGTATCATTAAAAAATTCGCAGACTTGTTTCATTAACTTTTTAGAGATTGAACTAGCTTCTAAACGAGGATATAAAAGATTAGGGTTTTTAGTTAGTACTAAACTTCCATCAGTAGCGAAATATCCTTGTACCACAGATTTTACCAAATTACGTTCATAAAATAATTTTGGGATATTAATTGTGTTTCCTTTCTTTCCAATAGGAAACCCTAAAGATGCCACAAAATCAAATAATTTAGCATCTGTAAAATTAAACTCAATTACTCCATATTTTGGCCTTAATTTAAAATTAGTTTCTTTTCCTCTTAATTTCCTTAAAATAGGGACAATAATTTCATGAACAAAAGGAGCATCATCATGAATGCAAGAAGAAATTGTAATAAATTTCATATTCCCTTTAATTAAACTTAAAGAGCCGTCACCTAACAAGATTCCATAAAAAATAGCAAAATTTTTATTTATTTTAAACATAATCTAAATAAAATCTTAAAACTTTATAAATTTTGCCCTCATGTTCCCCCTATATAAAAACCTTTAAATTAAAAAAAAGCTAAATGATTAAAATCCCTCCAGAGACATTTTAACCAATAAATTCTTTAATTTTTTCTGCATATTCCTTTTCCTGACCTTCTGCATATTTCTTTGTAGGCCAAAAATTAGAGAGCCCATCATCTAACCATCTTGGAATCAAATGAAGATGAAAATGAGGAACATCAATTCCTACAACTGAAAGAGCTACATAATCACACTTTAATACTTTTTTAATAGCACCAACTATTTTCTTTGATTTAATAATTAAGTGACTTAAAACTTCATCAGGAACCTCATAAAACCAACAATAATGTTCCTTAGGAATAATTAAAACATGTCCATAATTAACAGGATTTATGTCGAGAAAAGCCAAAACTAAATCATCCTCATAAATCTTATTACAAGGAATTTCTTCCTTAACTATTCGACAAAAAATACAATTTTCCATATAAACAATAAACAGAAATAGTTTAAGAATTTTTCTTAAATTCTCTCAAACACATTCACAACTAATTAATAAAAATAAAAATAAAAATAACTATTTACCTTTTCTTTTTCTTTTTAACAGGTTTCTTCTTAGCAGTTTTCTTTTTAGCTGGTGCCTTTTTCTTAACCGGTTTTCTTTTTACTGCTTTTTTCTTTTTAACAGGTTTCCTTTTCACTACTTTTTTCTTTTTCGCTGGCATTTATTCACCTCACTTTTTAATTAATAATATTAAGAAAATATTCTTTAAAAACTCTTCGGTGAAATTTTTAAAATTAATCTATTTTCTCGACGGAAAAAAAGAATCTAATTTATTATTTTTCCCAAATCTTCAAATTTTAATTTTTTTACAATTAATTTTTTTAGAACTTCTTTAAGTTCAGAAATTTTTATTCTTATTTGTTTTGTTGTATCCCTATCTCTAATAGTTGCATCTTTCTTTTTCAAACTCTTTTCATCAATTGTTATGCAAAAAGGAGTTCCTATTTCATCGTTTCTTGCGTATCTTCTTCCAATACTTCCTGATTTATCATAAACAACATTCTCTTCTTCACCTAAATCTTTTACAATTTCTTCAGCAATTTTTTCAAAATCTGCTCTTTTAACAAGAGGAAAAATAGCTGCTTTAATTGGTGCAAGTTTTGAAGGAAACTTAAACATGCTTCCTTCTTTACCAACACTATAAAAAATATCCAACAACATCCAAACATTTCTATCAACTCCAAAACTTAATTCCAAAACATGTGGAAGAAATTTTTTTCCTTCATAAGAAACTTCCAAATTCTTTTTTGAAATTTTTGAATGTCCTGCTAAATCATGATTTGTTCTGTAATGAATTCCTGCAACTTCTTTAAAT
>CAZZFU010000016.1:0-11145 GCA_964653965.1 Candidatus Woesearchaeota archaeon | reverse complement strand
AATGCAAAAAAAGAGGAGTTAAAATAAGAATTGCAGCTCCTATTGACAAAAATAATTTAAAAGTTGCAAAAGAATTAAAAAAAGTTGCAGAAATTAGAAACATGGATAAAATAAAAGCTAGATTTATGATTATTGATTCAAATCAATTAATGTTTATGTTGTTAGATGATGAGAAATTCCATCAAAACTATGACATTGGAATTTGGATAAATACAGAATTCTTTGCTCAGGCTCTTGAACAAATGTTTGAAATTGCTTGGAAAGATTTGAAAGTTGTTAAATAATAAGATTTATAAATCGTTATTCTGATTGATTTTTATGAAGAATTTAGAAAATATTTCAAATACAGAAGAGAATAAAATACAAAAAGCGAGGAAAGATTTTTGGAATATTGCAATGGTTTCTCATTTTACAGGAGAATTAGGAGGGTACTTTTTATCTATAATTGGAGGCGTTTTTATTCCTACAATAAAGAATCATGGATTAGATATAGATTCAAAATATTTATTAGGAGGAATAGGAATCTATGTTCTCCTTAATGGAATGGCATTTGTAATGAAAGGAATTTCTTTAACTAAAGAAGGAAATGAGAATCTGTATAGTATGTGGAAAGACAAAAGTTGGTTCGAGAAGAGACTTGCAAAATTTCATAAATATTATGCTAAAAGAGATGAAAAAAACTTGAAAGTACTAAAAAAATATAACAATATAAAATCTTATTTTAGAAAAATATAAAAGTCAATAATTATTCTAAAAAGCATAAAAAACTTGAAAGGAATAACAATCTGACCTGATTTTCACAATTTAGTTATTCGGGCTCATTGGGGATGGTATCTCGGAGTATTTATTATTCTGATTATAAGACCTTTGAAAAAAGCATGGTGTAAGAAGAGATAAGATTCCTCTTTCTTTTTATTTTTAAAAATATCTATAGGCTTAGTTTATCCTATTAATTTTCTTGAGAATTGGTTTTACCTAATTATATGTGCTTTCTATATAAAAATAAAACATAAAAAAAATAAAAATAAAATTTACAGTCTTAATAAAGCCAATATTACTCCTAACAATGTTGTCACAATAACTATCCAACCAGCAATTACATTAACAATGCCTATGTAAGGCACACTTAATGTTCCACCAATTAGACCAAATCCTACTGCAAGTGATACAATTACTCCTGTTAACCAAACAACAAAGTTTAGGACTTTTGATTCTTTGTTTTTTGCCATATCTACCTCCTTTTTTTGTTTAATAGATAATTCTCTAAAAAGAAAACAGTTTAAATAACTTTTGAAAAATTATTTTTTCTTTTTAGCAGTCTTTTTTTTCTTAGCTGGTGCTTTTTTCTTTACTGTCTTCTTTTTAGCTGGTGCTTTTCTTTTTACAACTTTTTTCTTAGCAGAAGCTTTTTTCTTCTTTTTCTTTTTTGCACTTCCACCAACTATTCCAGAAATAGTTGCTCTATAACCAATTGGAGCTTGGTCACTTGCTAATTTCATTTCTCTAGTTGAAATACTTCTTGCTCTTTTGATTGCTTCTCTTATATTCTTATCTAATCTTTGCAATTCTACATTTGTCTTTTTTACAGAAGCCACTAAAGCTCTCTGAGAAATTTTACCAAAGAAGAATCTTTTGCACTCTTGGTCAAATTCATTTAAAAGAGATTGCTTCTCATCTTGTCTAGCACGAATTAACTCTCCTGTTGTAGTTAATTCTTTTTGCATCTTGACGAAAAAAGCTTCATTCATCTTTTTTGTCTGTACCATTAAACTTCACCTCCCTTTTATTTTTATTATAAGTATTTTTAGTTTAAATAATTTTTCTTTACATCTCTTCTAATAATTCAAATCCTAAAAGATGTGCACAATTTTTTAAAATCTGTCTAAAGGATTCTACTAAAGCTAATCTAAACATTTCTGATTCTGAACCAATTACAGGACAAGAATGATAAAATTCATTAAATAGTTTGGAAATTTTATAAGCATAATTTGCAATTACAGAAGGATTTAAAAAATTATATGCTTTTAAAGTTATGTCAGGGAATTCTAAAAGTTTTCTTATTAATTCTATTTCTATAGAATCTAAATCATATACTTCAAATTTTTGCGAAGTTTTTGCTTTTCTTTGAATAGAACTGGCACGTGCATAACTATATTGAATATATGGGCCTGTGTCTCCTTCAAATGAAACAAATTTCTTAATATCAAATACTGCATTATTTTTTCTATTGTTTTTCAAATCTCCGTAAAAGATTGCAGCAATTGCAATTTTATGTGCTCTTTCTTCTAATTCTTTTGGTTTAATTTTTGGAAGTCTTTTTTTAATTTCTTTTTTTGCAAGAGAAGTTGTTTCTGCTAAAATATCTTTCATAAAAACACTCTTTCCTTTTCTTGTTGAAAATCTTTTGCCGTCTTTATCTAAATAATGTCCATGCTCAATATGGGTGCAATTTTCTGCCCATTTATATCCCATTAATTCCAAAATCTTAAACAATTGTCTAAAATATAATTTCTGTTCTTGCCCTACTTCATAAATCATTCTTTCAAATTTGTATTTTTTATATCTGTCAATTGCCGAGGCTAAATCTCTAGTAGCATATAGAGTTGCACCGTCACTTTTTTCTATTAAACAAGCTCCTAATCCATATTTCTTTAAATCAACTATTTGAGCGCCCTCACTTTTTTTCAACAAATCTTTGTCTTTTAAATCTTTAACAACTTCTTTCATTTTCTTATTATACATTGATTCTCCAAGCTGTTCATCAAACTTTATTCCTAAGTTTATATATATTTTTTCAAATTCTTCTAAACTATAATCTTTAAAAGTTCTCCAAAGCATTACAGCCTCTCTATCTCCTTGTTCTAGTTTCTTGAATTCTTCTGCAGCTAATTTATCAAAAGATTTTTTATTTGCTTTTATGTAAAGACTTAATAGATAATTAATTGGACTTTTCTGTAATTTTGTTTCATCTCCGAATTTTTTATAACTCGCTAATAATCTTCCGAACTGAGCTCCCCAATCCCCAAAATAATTTAAACGAATTACCTTAAATCCATGAAATTCAAATATATTTGCTATTGAATTTCCAATAATTGTTGATCTTAAATGTCCTATTCCAAAAGGTTTCGCTATATTTGGAGAAGAAAATTCCACAACTATTTTCTTTTTATTTCCTATTTTACTTTTTCCAAAATCTTTTTTCTGATTTATTACACTCCAAACAAGTTTCTTTGCCAGACTTTTTCTATTAAAGAAAAAATTAATATAAGCTCCGTCTGTTTGAATATCTTCAAAATCAGTTGCAGAAGGAGTTCCTATTTTATCTCGAATATCTAATGCTATTTGATGGGGGTCTTCTTTTAATTTTTCAGCAAGAGAAAAACATGGAAAGGCATAGTCTCCTAAATCTGCAGTAGGAGGAATTTCAAGAAGCCTCTCTATTTCTTCATCTTTTAATTTAACTCTTTTTTCTTTTAATGCTTTTTTTAAAAGTTTAATCACCAATTCTTTCATAAAATAACTAAATAAAAAAGATTAATAAATGTTGTTCTCAATAATATTTTATGGAAAAATATGATTTAATAGTTATTGGAGCTGGACCTGCAGGATTAACTGCTGCACTTTATGCTGCGAGATATAGAATTCCGATTTTAGTTATTGGAAGAATTCCAGGAGGATTAGTTGCAGAAATAAGTGATATTTGCAATTTTCCTTCTTACTCTAAAGTAAAAGGATTTGAATTAGCAAAAAAAATGGTAGAACAAATTAAAGAACAAGAAGTTAAAATTAGTAATGAAGAAGTTTCTAATATAAAAAAGAAAAATAAGGGTTTTGAGATAATTACTAATAAGAATAATTATGAAGCAAAAAAAATAATTTTTGCAACTGGTTCTGAAAGAAGAAAACTAGGAATAGCCGGAGAAAAAGAATTAATTGGAAAAGGAATTAGTTATTGTGCAACTTGTGATGCTGGTTTTTATAAAGACAAGATTGCAGGAGTGATTGGAGGAAGTGACGCTGCTCTAACTGCTGCTCTACTTCTTTCTAAATTTGCTAAAAAAGTTTACATAATTTATCGTAAAAATAAATTTTTTAGAGGAGATAGAATTTGGGCAGAAGAAGTTAAGAGAAGCAAAAACATAAAATGTTTATTTAATTCAAGGATTACAAAATTAATTGGAAAGAATAAATTAGAAGCTATTGAAATAAATAATAAAGAAAAATTAAAAGTTGATGGAATCTTTGTTGAAATTGGAGGAATTCCAAACATTGATTTAGCACAAGAGATTGGAGTTAAAACAAAAGATAAACAAATAATTGTTTCTAATGAACAAAAAACAAATATTTCTGGTTTTTTTGCTGCAGGAGATGTAACAAATAATCCTTTAAAGCAGATAATTACTGCTTGTGCGCAAGGAGCTATTGCTGCTAATGCTGTTTACAAAGAACTAACAAAAGAAAAATGAAATTAAACAAAAAGAGGAAAATATTAATTATTATCTTGAGTGTTGTAATTGTAGCAGTTATTTTAATTCTTATTTTTTCAATTGGAAATAAAAATTCAGAAAATTTATCTGGAAAAAGTGGAGGAAGTTCAGTAGAAATTGTTCCTTTAAGTTCAGAACAAATAAGCATTTTAACTCAAAATGTTCTTTCAAGTGAATTTATTGGAGACTTGCCTTCTAAAGGGATAATAGGATTGCAATTTTATACATTTGAAAACGGAGAAAGAGTCTGGCAAAGTGGAGCTTTAATTGGAAAAGAAGGTTTTCTTGGTTCTGGAATTCCTGATCTTGTAATTATTATGCATTCTAAATATATTGAAGAACTAAATTCCAAGGATTTATGTGAAGTTGTTCAATCTGCTAAAGCAAATAATGACATGTGGGTTGAAAGTGAAATAAGTGATGCAAAATTATTTCTCAAATATGCTGGTATGATGAAGTATAGAAATTGCTTTGGATTTTAAATTTACAAAAGTTTTTAAGTAGAATTCTATTCAAAAAATTATGTGAGGGTGCTGGAGTGGTCAAACAGGCAGGACTTAAGGCGCGAAGGACACCTTAACGGTTTTCCTACCGCACTACCTTCCCTTAAGAGATAGGTCGTAAGAAATCCTGTAGCTTAGTGCTTACGCAGGTTCGAATCCTGTCCCTCACATTAAATTCGAACCTATGGGGTTTGAATCACTTAAACTCTTTGTTGTGACGCATTATCGCATTAGAATTTAAGGATCAGAAATTTATAATTTCTGAGCTGTCCCTCACATATTGTTCTAAGCTGTCCCTTCCACATTTATTCTAATCAAACAACATAGAAATAGAAAGTCCTTTTTGAGCTCTATAAATTGCTTCGGCAAGCAAAGGACTCACATCAATTATCTCCACGCCATTTCCTTCTCCAAAATGAGTATTACTCGTCATTAAAACATCAAATTCTTTTTTTAAATTATCAATTCCCTTTGTAAAAATTCCATGAGTTGCATAACAAAAAACTCTTTTTGCTCCTCTTGATTTAAGAAGATTTGCTGCTTCACATAAAGTTCCTCCAGTATCAATAATATCATCTATTATTAGAGTATCTTTTCCTTCAACATCTCCAACAAGCTGCATATTATCAATTTCTCCTGGTCTTCCTCTTGTCTTACTAATTAATGCAAAGGAAAATTCTTTACCTAAATAATTGTTATTTAATCTTTCTAATCTTCCTAAAAAAGATTTAGCTCTTCCTACTCCTCCTGCATCTGGAGATACAACAACTAATTTATTCATATTTCTGAAGTACTTTTCAGAAAGATATTTTACAACTACTGGAAAACTATAGAGATTATCTAAGGGCAGTTGAGGAGGATAAAATCCTTGTATCTGGGATGCATGCAAATCCATTGTTATTATTCTCTTTAATCCAGGAGAAATTGTATCTGCTAAAGCTCTTGCTGAAATTGGAACACGAGATTTATCTTTACGATCTTTTCTAGAATAGAACATGTCTGGTAAAACAAAGCTTACACTTTCTGCAGAAGAACTTAAAAGTAAATCTTTAATCAATAACAATTCAATCCACCATTTTTGAGGTTCTTTTGAAGAATCATGAATAAAATAAACATCTTTTTTTCTAATATTTTTAGGAACATACATATCTATTTCTCCATTATTAAACAATTCTATTGAAACTTCTTGCAAAGGAACAAACTCTCCTTTTGTTTTCAGTATATAATCTTGTATTTTCTTTGCAAATTCCCAGGCTTTTGATTTAGAATCAGCCAATAATACCACATCTTTCATATATTAAATAATTCCGATGAATTTAAATTAATTACTATATTATAAGATATATGAGTAAAAGAAAATATACTAAAATAGGAATTATAATAGTTTTGATTTTGGTTGGAATTTTTCTTGCTTTTTCTCCTAATTTAGATAAAAAATTAGAAGGTTATCTAGTAGAGTCTGAGACTGCTTTTATTGACAGAGTCATAGACGGAGACACTGTAGAGAGTAATGGAACTTCAATAAGATTATTAGGAATTAATACTCCTGAAAAAGGAGAGAAATATTATAAAGAAGCAAAAGATTTTTTAGAAGAATTAGTTATAAATAAAACAGTTATTTTAAAATTTGGAAAAGACAGAGAAGATAAATATGGAAGAACTCTAGCTTATTTATATTATAATGGAGAGGATATTAATTTGAAATTAGTAGAACAAGGTTATGCAAATATTTATTTTCCATCTGGAAAAGACATGTATTATAATAAATTTTATTTGGCTTGGAAAGAGTGTGAGAAAAATCTTTGTGAGAAATCTGATAATAGATGTGCAAATTGCATTAAATTAATTAATTTTGATTATAAAAATGAGTTTGTTAGTTTTGAAAACATCTGTGATTTTGATTGTGATTTAGAAAATTGGGAAATTAAAGATGAAGGCAGAAAAAAATTTGTATTTCTCGAATTTGTTTTAGAAAAACACGAACATGTCAATATATTAGTAGAAGAAGGAGCTGATAATGAAAATACTCTTTATTGGAATCGAGAAGATTATGTTTGGACTGACTCAGGAGACACTCTTTTTCTAAGAGATGAAGAAGGAAAATTAGTTCTGTGGAAAAGCTACTGAGTTAAGCAAGATTTTTTAAGGAGTGTGTTTTTGATATTTAATGGGATTTTTAGATTTTTTAAAAAGAAGAAAGAAAAAAGAAATTTCTGAACCTAAAAAAGAGATTTCTCTTTCTGAAATACCTTCTTATTTAGAGGAAAAAGAAAAAGAAAATCAAAATAAAGAAGAAGAGATATTTAATTTAATTTCACAAGAAATTAATAATTTTGAGAAAATTATTAAAGAAAAAATAAAATTAGTTGAAAACTTTAATATTGAAGCTAAAAAAGCAGAAGATAAATTAAGAGCTGTTACAGAAATAGGAAGAAAAAAATACCTCGAATCTTTGGAATTTTTTATAGAAGAATTAAGAAATACTGAAAAAAAAGAATTTGAAAAATTCTTTGAAAAAATAGATAGAATCCTTTTAAATTTTGACAAAAGTTCTCGGGGAAATTATGAAAGAGCAACTGTCTTAATTGGAAAAGAGATGAAAGAAATAAAAGAAGAAATAAAAAATTTCTCTAAAAATTTGAGAAGAATATTTAAAGAGAACGAAAAAATTATTGAACTATATAGAAAAATCTTTGTAATTAAAGGAAAATTAAATCAAATTAATGAAAATAAAAAAAATTCTGAAAAAATAAAAGAAGAAATTATTCATCTAGAAATAAAAATAAATGAAAATAAAAAAGAGATTGAAAAAACTCTTGAGAATATTGAAGAAATTAAAAAAAGTGAGGAATATTTAAAGAATCTAAAAGCAAAAAAAAGAATTGAAATACTTGAAAAAGATTTAAATGAAAACATCTCGAATTTGGGAAGACTAATTAATTTTAAAGCATTAGCGAATTTTTTTCATATATTTGAAAACTCAATGGAAATAGTAAAAGCACATAAAGAGAATTTTAAAATTGAGTTTGAAAAAGATTATGGAGAGAGTATTTTAAAGTTATTGAATGAATCAAAACTAAATAATAATTCTATTAAAGAAAAATTTGAAAAAATAAAAAATCAAAAAAAAGAAATAACAGAACTAAAAAGAAATTTAAAAGAAGATAAAATTGAAAATTTATTATCTGAAATAGAAAAAATAAAATTAGAAATTTCTGAGTTAAATAAAGAAAAAGAAAGAAAAAATAAGATAGAAGAACTAGAAGAAAAGAATAAAGAAATTGAAAAAGAGATAAAAGAAGATTTAGAAGATTTGGATTTGGCTTGATTTCATCGGAAGAAAGTGATAACAAAAACCTATTTTCTCGACGACAAAAATATTTAATAATGATTCCTTCTTAGAAATTAATGATAAAAAATGAAAATAAATGAAAATTATAAAAACTTTTTAGAATGTGCAAGATTTCAGTTTTAATTCCAGCATACAATGAAGAAAAATCTATTTCAAAATGTATAAATTCATGTCTTACTCAAACAAGAAAACCTGATGAAATAATAGTTGTTAATGATGGTTCTACAGACAGAACCTTGGAAATTTTAAAAAAATTTATTGGAAAAATAACTATAGTAAACTTAAAAAAGAACACAGGAAATAAATCCAAGGCACAGGAAATTGGATTGAGATATGTGACTGGGGATATTTTTATTAGCACTGACGCAGACACTTCTCTGAACATAAATTTTGTAAAAAACATTGAAGAGAGTTTTGAAAATAAAGAAGTTTCTGCTGTTTGTGGATTTGTAGAATCAAATAAATGCAACTGGATTACAAATGTAAGAGAAATTAATTATTTAATTGGACAGACAATATACAAGAGAGCCCAGTCATATATTGATGCATTGTTTGTGTTAATTGGATGTGGCTCAGCATTTCGAACAAAGAAATTTAGGGAGATTATAACTTTTGACCATGACAATGTAACAGAAGATTTGGATTTTACTTATAAATTAAAACTTGCAGATCAAAAAGTAGTGCTTCAGGAAAAAGCAATTGTATATACTCAAGATCCTAATAACTTAAAATCTTATTTCAGGCAATTATATCGGTGGTATTCTGGAGGATGGTATTGTTTAAGAAAAAATATTTCTATTTTAAAAAAGCCAAATAATGCATTAATCTTGTCTTTAATCTATCTTGAGAATTTAATTATGGGGGGAGCTCTTCTTCTCTCTCCCTTGCTTTTATTATGGAATGCAAAATATTTTTTATTGTTTCTTGCTTTTACATGGTTAATTGTAGGATTATTAGCTACTTATGGGATTTTTAAAACAAAAAGATATAATTTATTTTTTTACATTCCTCATCAATATATCCTTACATTTGGAGAACAAGTAATCTTTTTTTATACTTTCTTTAAAGAAATTATCTTAAATAAAAAAAATTTAACTTGGTATAAAGCAGACAGATATTAAAATGATATATCCTACAGGCGGAATAAACTTGATTGTGAATATACTAATAATAGTTATACATAAAATTAAAAAAGGTGTATCTTTTTTATCCAAAGATGAAACAAAGAATAATTATTTCAATAGTTATAATAGCTATTATTCTATTTCTAGCATTCAGTAGTTTAAAATTTTTAATAAAAGATGCAAAATATTCTGTTTATAAAAATTCCTGTGAAGTAGTTTATCACGAGACAAGTGATAGAAATATAGTTCTAAGAATAGATGATATTCAAGCCTATTATTTAAGAGATATACAGATTAGAATGATTCAGGATGCTTTAAGAATGAATAGAACACTGTCATTAGCAGTAATTCCTGTGGGGTTGCTTGATGATAAAGAATTATCCCGATTTTTAAAAGAAAACAGATGCAGCCTTGAAATTGGACTTCATGGATATGATAATACTGATTTTGAATTTTTAGATATTTCATATAAAGAAGCAAATAATAAAATAAAAAAAGGATTAAAAATCTTAGAAGAAATAGAACCAAATGTTATAACATTTATTCCTCCAAATAATGAAATTTCAGAACAAGGAAGAAGAGCTGTTTATAATAATGGATTAAAAATAATTTCATCTGGATTTGAAAACAGAGAATTTGGATTTTCAGTTTCTACTTATGATTGGGAAAATCGTACCTTTACAAATTATGAGGATGTTTTAGAAAAGTGTGAAAATGAATTAAATAAAAATGAAACCTGTATAATAATGATTCATCCACAAGATTATACTAAAAATAATGAACTTGATTCTGAAAAATATGATGAATATCTTACACTTTTAAATAAAATAGATGAATTAAATGCAACAATTGTTACATTTCGAGATTTATATTATAGGGATTTAGAAAATAGTGGAATAATTAAATTAAAAAAATAAGAATTTAAATTAAATTTATCTTCTTTGAAATCTGCTCCACCAAAATCTTTTAAAAATTCTTGAAAAACAACTTCCACAATCACTTGGACAAGTTAAGCAAGTTTCTCCATTTGCACAAGTTCCATCACCACAATAAGAGCCTTGAATATTAATTATTTGACATTGTAAAGAACAATAACTGCATGTTTTTCCATAAGAAGCAAGACAGATAATTCCATTTTGTGCTCCATTGTCACATTCTTCGCCAAAATCTAAAATTCCATCTCCACAAACAATTGGACAAGTTCCACAATCAGCAGAACATGTTGAGCATGTTTCATCTCCATTGCATTGTCCATCTCCACAATAAGGAGAAGGTTCTTCTATCTCACAATCTAAAGAACATCCATCATTATTTACATTATTGCCATCATCACATTCTTCATATAAGATTTGTAAAGTTCCATCACCACAATAAGAACCTTGAATAGTTTCTTCTTCACATGTTAAAGAACAGTAATCACAGGAATTACCATAAGAAGCTGAACAAACAATTCCATTTTGTGCTCCATTGTCACATTGTTCACCTTCATCTAAGATTCCATCACCGCAATAAGAAGTTGGAGGGCAAATACCACAATCACTTGGACAAGTTGAACAAGTTTCATCTCCATTGCAAGTTCCGTCACCGCAAACTATTGGACAATCTCCACAATCTTCTGGACAACTTGAACAAGTTTCATCTCCATTGCAAGTTCCGTCACCGCAAACTATTGGACAATC
>CAZZFU010000015.1:0-11609 GCA_964653965.1 Candidatus Woesearchaeota archaeon | reverse complement strand
TTATATTTTCGATGTCCTGTTTTTACAATTTTATTTACTCCTTCTTGATTATGGTCTTTTCTATTTTCTACTTCAAGAAAAACCTGTCCTTTTGTGCTTAATTGAGTGAAATTCCTTGAAAATTTTTCATTTAATTCATTAAGAGTCTTTAGAAAAGTCTTTTTTTTCCTAACATCAATTTCAGAAATAATCTTTAGAACTCCTTGTTTTTCTTTTTCTACAGTTTCTGCTTTTTCTCTAATAGCATCATATTCTTTTTTAACAGAATCATAAACTTCTAAAGAACGCAAATTTATAGTTCCTATTTTTTCTAAAAGAGTCTGAACTTTGGCTAATCTTTCTACAAGACTCTCTCTTTTTGATTTTACAATTGGAATATTCTTAAATTCTAATAATTCTGTCTCGAAATTTTCTATAATAGCATCAACTCTTGCTCTATCAATTTTAAAATTATTTATTTCCTGCTCAAAATTATAAATGATGTTTTGTTCTTTTGAAATATCATATTCTTTATCTCTAATTCCTTTTTGAAATTTTTCTTTTTCAGAAAGTAATTTTTGAAATTTTATACTTAATTCTTGTTCTTGGTTATTTTTCTTTTCTAAAATCTGTTCTTTTTCTTTTATTATTCTAGAAAGATCTTTTTTTTCTTCTTCTAAATCTTCTTGTTCTCTTGATAATTGTTTTAAAGCTATTTTAGCCCTATCTAATTCTCTCTGTTTAAATGAAATTTCAGAACTTATATCTTCTTCGTTTCTTAAAAATATTTCCTGAACTTCTATTCTAGCTGTTTCATATTTTTGCTCTATATTTTGATTTTCTTCAAAAGTTCTTTCAAGTTTTTTCTGAATTTTTTCTAATTCATCTATTTCTTTTTTTGTTTTTTGAATTTTCTCTGATATTTCTTTTATTTGTTCTTTTTTATCATTAATATTTGAAATCTTTATTAAATCAGATTCTCTTTTTGATATTTCTAAATTTAATTGCTCTATGTCCTGTTTTAATAAATCTCTTTTATTATAGATGCTAGCTAATTCTTTGTCTGCTTTTTCAATATCTTTTTTTAAATTTTCTATTTTTGGAAAAATTTCTTTATTTATTTCAGAAACATGTTCTTCTGTTATTCTACTCTTACATACAGGACAAATATCCATTTTAGAAATCTTTTCAATTAGTTTCTTTTCTTTATCTATTTCGTTTTCATTTGCAGAAGAAAGTCTTTCTAATTCTATCTCTCTTTTATTTAAATTTTCTAGAATTTCTTTTTTATTCTCTAAAGAAACTCTCGAAGATTCTAACTTAGCTTTATCTGTATTTTTATCAAATAATTCTTCATAGAGTATTTTAGATTGTCTCAATAAAAATTCTGATTCATCTTTATAATTCTCAAGGAGAGATTTTTTATCTTGAAATCTATCTTTTATAGATTTTAATTCTGATTTAATCATATAAAATCTTTTTCTTTGCTCTTCTAATTCTTCTAAATTCTGTTTTTTCTCTTCAATTTCTTTATTTTTAAGTTTTCTTTTAGAATCTGGAGTCTTTGAAATTGTTTTTTTCAAATCCTCTATATCTTCTATTGCTTCGTTAATTGTTTCTTCTAATTCTTTTTTCTGAATTTCTATATCTGAATTCTTAGATTCAAAATTTTCATATCTCACATTTAATCCAGCAAGTTCTGCTCTAATATTTGTAATTTCTGAATTTAATTTCTCTTGTTCTAAACCTGTTGAATTCTGAATTGTTTTTTCTATAGAACTTATTTCTGACTTGAAATTTTCTATATTTGCTTTAATTTTTGCAATTAATTTTCGATTTTTTTCAATACTCTTATTTTTATTTTCTATATTTTTGTTTATTATTTCTAGTTCTTTTTTATTTTTAGAAATATCAAAGGAAATAATGCTAGCTTTCAAAATTTTAACATCTTTTTTTAATTTTTTATATCTTAATGCCTGTTGTCTTTCTTTTTCCAGATTATTCAGATAAGCTGTTCTTTCTCTTAAAATTGCTGAAATCTCTTTTAATTTTTCTTCTGTTTTATTTAATTCTCTTAAAGATTTTTCTTTTCTAGATTCATAAATAGCTATTCCAGAAACTTCTTCGATTATTTTTCTTCTGTCATCTGGATACATTCTTACAAAGTTTTGAATTTCTCCCTGAAGAATTATATTAAATCCATTTGGATCTATTCCTGCTTGAGCCAAAAGTCCAAGTATCTGCTGTCTTGTTTTTGTTTCATTATTTATTTTGTAAGTACTCTGTCCATTTCTTCTAACTATTCTTTTTATTGAAATCTCATTTTTATTAATTGAAAAAGTCCTATCTGAATTATCAAAAATTATTTCTACACTTGCTTCTTTTGCAGGGCTAACTGCCTTTGTTCCTAAAAAAATTAGATTTCTTGCTCTTGCTGCCCTCATTGATTTTATACTTAATCTTCCTAATACAAAACACAGGGCATCTGAAATATTGCTCTTTCCAGAGCCATTTGGACCAAGAATTACATTTATGCCTTGTGTAAAAGGAATTTCTGTTTTTCTTGGAAAACTCTTAAAACCATGCATCACCAGTTTTTTTATGTGCATCATGAGGAAAAGAAAGAAGTTGAATATTTAAAGTTTCTTTACGAACTTTAACTCTTAAAAATAAGTGACAGATAAAAAATTTTTAACATTTAAAGATTAGGATGTTAAAAATCCAATTTTTTTTGCTCTGAATTTGCCTGAACTTTCTTCCAAGTACTCCAATTTTTTCTAAATATTCCGCTCTTACTGTGTTTTTTTGAATTATTATTTAAAAATTTTGAAGTTTTAGGATCAGATGTATAACCAGAACCAATTTCTTCTCCATATTTTTTCTTGAGTTTGCCCATTTCTTTTTCTCTTGTACTTTTAGCAAGAATTGAAGCTGCTGAAACAGAAACATGATTTTTATCTGCTTTGTGCTCACAAACAATCTCTAAATTAGATAAATTCTTTATTTTAGTTCTTAAAAAATCTCTCCATTTAACTATGCTTGTTGAAGGACAATCAACTACTACTCTTATTCTTTTATCTCCTTTATTTATTTTATTAATTATTTTTGCTGTTTTTATTGCTTCTAACTTATTAAGATTTATTCCAGAATTCTGACTTGAATTTATTTCTTCAGGAGTTGCTAAAACAACTTCAAAAGCTTCTGCATTTTCTCTTATTTTTTCAGCTAAAACTTCTCTTCTTTTAGGAGTTAATTGCTTTGAATCTCGAATTCCTAATTTTTTAAAATTTACAGCTGTTTTACTATCAACTAAACAACCAGCCAAGACCATTGGACCAATAATCGGACCTCTTCCTGCATCATCAATTCCTAATTCTAACATAAAGAACAATAAAACCTCTAGTTTTTTAAAGGTTTAGAAAATGATATATTCATCTTGCCTGCATCGCATAGCACAGGACACCTAACGGTTTCCTACCGCACTACCTTCCCTTAATGGGTAGGTGATGAAAATATGCCTGCATCGCATAGTGGTATTGCACATCCTTGGAGAGGATGGCCCTTTGGGCTCCCAGGTTCAATTCCTGGTGCAGGCGTCGAGTGATTTCACGAGGTGTTTAAAGGATATTGACGAGCGAAGTTAGGAGATTTAGAAAGCTTTAAAAGTAAATTAAAGTATGAATTATCATAGCGGGGTGGAGCAGCCTGGAGTGCTCGTCGGGCCCATAAATAAAGGAAACCAAGGTTTCCCTTATCAACCCTTCCTTTTCAGTATGGAAAGGCGATTTTTTAAATTGCCTCCTCTGAAAATCCATAGGTTAAACTGGGACACCCGGAGGTCGCGTGGTTCAAATCCCGCCCCCGCTATTCTTTTAAATGAAAAAAATTTTAAAGAAAATAAAAAAACATTTTCAAGAAGTTCTTAAAATAAAAAGCTCTCCAAAATCTATAGCTATTGGAGGTGCTATAGGAACTTTTCTTGGAATAGCTCCAACTTTTGGAATAGAAGCAATATTTATTATTCTAATAATTTTAATCTTTAAAAAAATTAGTAAAGTTTCTTTGCTTATTGCTTATGCATTCTGGAATCCTTTTGTAACAAGTCCTTTATATTTATTAGGATATAAAATAGGAGATCTTATTTTAATGAATTCTCCAACAAAAATTTATGAAATAGAATTATTTAATCAAATAATTTTTTATGCAAAAAGAACTTTAATAGGTACAAGTTTAATAGCATTAATTGTTAGTTTAGCAAGTTATCCAATTTTTTATAAAATAACAAAAAAATATCAAGAAAATAAAAAGAAAAAATAAAATGCAAACCTTTTTACCATATCAAAACATAGAAAAGTCTTTGAAAGTCTTGGACGACAAAAGACTTGGAAAACAAAGAGTAGAAGCATTTCAAATTCTTAATATTCTCTTAAACAGGACTAAAACAAAAGCCTGGAGAAATCATCCTGCTGTAAAAATGTGGAAAGGATATTCAAATGCTCTTAAATTATATCTTAATCTAGCAATTAAAGAATGGATTTCTAGAGGATATAAAAACAATATGAAATTTGAAACTATAAGAGGAAAAATTGTCTTTCCTCCTTGGTTTGGAAATAGAAAATTTCATTCCTCTCATAAGAGTAATTTATTAAAAAAAGATAAAAATCATTATTCTAAATTTGGATGGAAAGAATCTGCAGATTTACCTTATGTTTGGCCTGATTAATTGGATAAAATTAACAATAAAAAAGCTATTATTCAATAATAAATTCTGCTTTGTGGAAGGTGGAGGGGTGGAGGGTGGACTAAATATCAAAAAACACAAGACTTATATTCTCAAAAAAGCACAAAAATATATGCCCTGGTCGCATAATGGTATTGCACTGGATTGCTAAATAAAAAGAACCTAGGTTCTTCTTATGACATCTCCTAGAGATGCTCGCTTTGCTCGAGATATATGCAAACATCCAGGCCCTTTGGGCTCGCAGGTTCGATTCCTGCCCAGGGCGCTTTATTATAAGAAAAATCTAATTATTAGAAATCTTTATAAAGTACTTATTTTCTAAAAAAGTATGAAAACAATAGATTACCAATTAAAATCTAACCCTAAAATTAATGTAGAAGTCTCTTTAGAATATAGTCAAAAAGCTGAGAGTTTAATAAGAATTATATTAGAAAATCCCTCTAGATTGATAAGAGTTTTAGATAATCATCCTTACCTATATCAGCCAGGTGTCCTTAATAGAGCAAAGCAGTTAATACAAAATAAAGAATCAAAACGATTACAAGATATTGTATACTTAAGGGTTTGTATATGGGGAAATGAAAAGAAATTAAATGGAAATTGTAACGAAGAAATTCTCCAAATGACTAATAATCTTATTCAAAAAGTAGAGGAGTTAGAATCTTGTAAAGATAATTAATCACTTATTTATCTCGCTTGTTTTTTTATAATTAATATACAGTTTATCTAAAATATCTAATACTTCTTTTCTTTGTTCTGCTCTACCTAATCCTTTCCAATCAAGAATCGCAAAATCAACTTCTTCTTCTGTTTTTTCAATTGCTTCTTTAATCATTTCTTCTGTTAAAGGAAACACATAATTAGGTATTACATGAGATATTGCAACATTTGAGTTTAATTGTATTTTATTAAAATTAGGACAATAATGGGGGCCTCCAATTGCAATTGCAATCTCATTATAAGGATTAGGTCTAAAACTTCTAATTGTCTCTGAAATTGTTTTTGCTAAAATAAATCCTGCTCTTCTATCTTCCCATTCTTCAATTGTTGAACCTATTTCAATAAACAAGCAGGGTTTGTCAAGCAAAGGGCCATGATGAGTGCACTCTAAAGTTACTTTGTATTTTTCTCCTAATCCAGAGTTTTTTACATTTGAATTTAATTTTTCAAATAATTGTTTTTGAAATAAAGCAGAAGTTCTTGAAATTTTCCTGCTCTCTCCTCCTAATTCTGCAATTCTCCAATTTCCTGGAGCATGAATTGAAAGAGTTTTTTCTTTTTTTCTTGATTCATGCTTTGAAGCAAAAATAATAAAATCATATCGATTTATTTTCTCCATATCTAAATTCTCATTATATATTGCATGATCCTCAACTAAATAAAAACTAAAATTTTCTCTTGGAAACTGAGACAACTGAGTAGTAATATTTATTCCTGCTCTATCTTTTTTACTCGCTATTATTAAATATTTTGAATACATATAATTAAGAATACTAAATTATTTAAAGAGTTTTTGATAATGAAATATATGGGTTTTACAGAAGCATTAAAAAAAACAGTAGGAAAAAGAGATAAAAGAGAGAAAGAAATTAAAAGTCTTCTTGAAAAAGCAATAGAAGAATGGCCTAAAAATGGTTTTGATGGAAAAGACTATCTTAAGAAAGCAGGATTATTAAAAGAAGAAATAGAAAGAGAAAGAGGAATAGCTTATTTTCAGAAATATCCTGAAATCCCTGAAATGATTTCTCAAACAATAGATAAAATAGATAAATTCCTAGAATACGAAAGTTGAGTTTGTATCTTCCAAAAGTATTTTAATAGTTAATTTCTTTGAATAATCATGCAAGAACTATTTAAATTATTAATAGGGGTTGGAGTTTTGGTTTTAGGTTTTCCAATTGGGGAAATTTTAGCAAGAAAAACAAAAGAAGAATTAAAAGCGGGCAAAAAATGGTTTAAACTAATTATTTATGCTAGTTTATTAGGTGGAGTTGCAGGAATGTTAATTAGAAATGATGTTTTAATGTTTAGTTTTTTCTTTATTGCCCTTGTAACTAGTAGAAGTCTAAGAAAATAAACTTAATCCTAATCAACTTTTATTGGTTTTTTATAATGTTGCTCTAAGAGAGAAACGCATTTTTCAAGGTTTTTTGATATCTCTGGCTTAAATTCTGTTAAATTGCTCAAATAAGATTTGATCTCTTCTGTAATAAAAGGAACTTCTAATTCTGGCCACCCTCCAGTTTGACCAAAACCTAAAGATTCAAATCCAGAAGGTTCATGATTATGATTAAAGAAAAATCTTTGAAAGAATTTTGAGTAACTTGGTGGAACCCAATATTCTTCTCCAATATAACTTATGTCATTTGAATTTCTTATTCCAACATTCAGTTGGGTTAGAAGATAATTTTTATATTTAATGATTAATTTTATAGATAAAGGTTCAATTATATTAAATCTTGTCTCAATCTTTGAAATTGGATTTTCAAGAAAAATTTCATCAATATTCTGGAGTCCTCCTTTATTTAAATCAGCTTTGCTTTTAAGATAAGATATCTTTCCATTTTTGTAAAAAATCTTTGAAGTTAAGGAATACTCTTTTGGACTAGATATCCATTGAGACATTGTAAAAGAATTTAGGAAGATTTACTTTTAAATATATTTGTAGTATAAAGCAATGATTAAGTTAAGATAGTTCTATTCCTCTTGATTCTAAAATTGCTTGTAAATATAAATCAGAAGAAATTTCAATTCTATCTTCAAATTCTATTACATTTATTTGAAAATTATCAAAAGTAATTGAAAAAGAAGAATTTTGAAAAATCATGTCTCTAGCCATTTCTTTAATTTCTTCTATTGATAACTCTTTTTTATGATTATGGGGTTCTTCTGATGTACTATATTCCATAATTCCTTTTTCTAAATTAAAATATTCTTTTAAAGTATCTAATATTTCTTCCCAGTCAAAAGAAGAATCAATTTCATAGGAAAATTTAAACATGTAAGATTTATAGTATTAAAGTATAAATATTTTTTGAAAACTTTAATAAACCCTTTATTTCTTTTGTCATTATGTTATATATAATTGGTTTAGGATTAAATAGAGATGGAATATCTAAATTTGGATTAGCTGCTGCTAAAAAATGCAAAAGAGTTTATTTAGAAAATTATACTGTGGATTTTCCATACACAAAACATCAATTAGAAGAAGTTATTGGTAAAAAAATAATTGATGCAGATAGAAATTTTGTAGAAAGCTTAGAAATTATTGATGAGGCTGATAAATGTGATGTTGCTCTATTAGTTTATGGAAGTCCTTTAACAGCAACTACACACATAACTCTATTACAAGAAGCTAAAAAATCAGGAATAAGAACAAAAATTATTTACAATGCTTCTATTTTTGATGCAATTGCAGAAACAGGATTGCAATTATATAAATTTGGAAAAATTGCAAGTATGCCTGCTTGGAAAAAGAATTATGAACCAATGAGCTTTATAGAAATAATTAAAGAAAACCAAACAATAAATGCTCATAGTTCAATTCTTATTGATATTGGATTGGAATTTCCAGAGGCTCTAAAACAACTTGAAATCTCTGCAAAAAAATATGATATTAAACTAAATAAAATAATTCTATGTCAGGCATTAGGAACACAAAACAGAAAGATTTCTTATAAAACAATTTCAGAATTTAGAGAATTTTCAGGTGTTAGAAAACCTTATTGTATTGTTATTCCGAGTAAATTGCATTTTATGGAGAAAGAAGTCTTGGGAAATTTTACTTAATATCTCCTATTCCCATTAGTTCTTTATATGTTTCTATATTAATTGCTTTCATATTTGGCTTATTATAATCTATTCCATTAATCTGACACCAAATTCTATCTTGAGTACAATCAAAATTATATTCATCAAATTTTACTCTTTCTTCTCCTGATAAATTAGATATTCTATTTAGTATTTCTTGTTCTGATAAATTAGATATTTCGTCTAGATTTTCCATGATTTTTACTTATATTTAGAGTTTTTAAATCCTTTCTTTTTCAAATATCTAGAAAATCTTTTATTGAATTCTTAAGATTTCCTTACATTTAAAAATATTGAATTCTATTTGTTTAATATGTATAATTTTAAAAGAGTTGAGGAAGAAGCAAGAAAAGTTTGGAATAAACATGCTAAAGAAATAAAAAAAGCTGTTCAAGATAATCCTAAAAAAAAGATTTTTTCTTTCTTAGAAGGACCTCCATCTGCAAATGCTCCTCCTGGTTTACATCATTTAGAGTCTCGAACTTTTAAAGACATAATTTGTAAATTTAAATTTATGCAAGGATTTTCTGTTCCTAGAAAAGGAGGATGGGATTGTCATGGATTGCCTATTGAAGTTCAGGTTGAAAAAGAACTTAATTTAGCTGATAAAAAAGCTGTTATAGATTATGGAGTTGAAAAATTTGTAAAAAAAGCAAGAGAGAGTGTTTTTTCTTATATTAAAGATTGGGAAAATTCTACAGAAGAATTAGGTTATTGGATTGATTTGGAAAATCCTTATATTACTTTAGAAAATGAATATATTGAAAGTGTTTGGTGGAGTTTAAAAGAATTATATAATAAGAAAATGCTCTATGAAGGACACAAGGTTGTTCCTTTTTGTCCAAGATGTGGAACTCCCTTATCGAGCCATGAAGTTGCACAAGGTTACAAAGACATAAAAGAAAATTCTGTTTATATTGCATTTAAAGTAAAAGGGAAAAAAGACGAATATATTTTAGCATGGACAACAACTCCCTGGACATTACCTGGAAATGTTGCATTAGCTGTTGGAAATAAAATAGATTATGTTAAAATAAAACTTTCTGATGGAGACAAGATAATTCTTGCAAAAGAAAAAAAAGATTTAGTTAAAGGAGAAATTATTGAAAAATATAAAGGTAAAGATTTAATTGGATTAGAGTATGAGCCCCTTTATGATATTAAAGAAACTCAAAATCAGAATTCTCACAAAATAATTTCTGCGAATTTTGTAACAACAGAAGATGGAACAGGAATTGTTCACACAGCTGTTATGTATGGTGAAGATGATTATGTTGTTGGTAAAAAAGAGAAATTGCCAGAAGTTCATACTGTTGGAGAAGATGGAAAATTTTTAGAAAATGCTCCTAAGTTTATTAGAGGAAAATTTGTAAAAGATGTTGAAAAAGACATTATAGAAGATTTAAGAAAGAGGCATTTACTTTTTAAAACAGAAAAATTTCTTCATTCTTATCCTTTTTGCTGGAGATGTGATTCTCCTCTATTATACTATGGAATTGATTCTTGGTTTGTTAAAGTTAGTGAAATTAGAAAAAAATTAATGAAATTAAACAATTCTATAAATTGGAATCCCAAACATATTAAAAATGGAAGATTTGGAAAATGGTTAGAGGGCGCAAAAGATTGGGCTCTTTCTAGATTTAAATTTTGGGGAACCCCTCTTCCTATTTGGAGATGTGAATGTGGAAAGGAAAAAGTAATTGGAAGCATTGAAGAATTAAAAAAGAATTCTGCTAAAAAAATAACTGGAAAAATTGATTTACACAAACCATGGATAGATAACATTAAACTCAAATGCAAATGTGGAAGAGAAATGTCCAGAATTCCTGATGTTATTGATTGCTGGTATGATTCTGGAGCAGCTACCTTTGCGCAATTTCACTATCCATTTGAAAATAAAAAAGAATTTTCAAGAAGATTTCCTTATGATTATATTGCAGAAGGAGTGGATCAAACAAGAGGATGGTTTTATACTCTTCATGTTTTAGCAGCTATTTTATTTGATAAACCAGCATATAAAAATGCTATTTCTATGGGACACATTGTAGATGAAAAAGGAGAAAAAATGAGTAAAAGCAAGGGAAATATTATTGTTCCAAGAAATATTATTGATAAAGCAGGAGTTGATGCTATTCGTTTACAATTCTTTACTTCTGATGCAGGAAATCAAAAAAGATTTTCATTTAATTTAATGAAAGAAGCAGTAATTCCATTTTTAACTGTATTATATAATTGTAATACTTATTATAATCAATTAGAAAATAAAAAATGCTCAATGCAAATAGAAGATAAATGGATTTTAAGTAGATTAAATAAATTAATTAAAGAAGTTACAAAAGATTTAGAAGATTATTTGCTAAATGCTCCTTTTGAAAAAATTATGAACTTTGTTATAAAAGATTTTTCTCGAGGATACATTAAAATGACTCGTGAAAGAGAGGATACTAAAAAAATAATTGGAGAAATCTTAGAAAAGACATCATTATTATTGGCTCCCTTTGCTCCTTATATTTCTGAATATATTTATTTAAATTTTGGAAAAACTTGTGTTAATTTATCAAAATGGCCAAAATCTGATAAAAAGAAAATAAATACTAAATTAGAAAAGGAATTTGAGAAACTATTGCAAATAATTGAAAAAGGATTAGCTTCTAGAGATAAAGCAGGAATTGGATTAAAATGGCCTCTATCTAAAGTTATTATAAAAGGCTTGGATTTGCAAAAGAATTTACAGAAAATTATCAAAAAACAACTAAATGTTAAGGAAATTGAATTTAAAAAATCCAAGGAAATTGACGTTAGCTTTGATATTTCTATAACTCCCAAACTTGAAGCAGAGGGATATGCTCGGGAAATTTCAAGAAAAGTCCAAGCATTTAGAAAAAATATGGGATTAAATAAAAAAGATAAAATAAATTTAACAATAGTCACCGACGATAAATTCATAAATATATTAAAAAATCAAAAAGAATTTATAAAAGAAAGAACAAATTCTAAAAAATTAAAAATTGTTGCAACTAATAAGGAAAGATTTAAAAAGAAAATTGACTTTAAAATAAAAGATAAAAGAGGTCAAATA
>CAZZFU010000014.1:0-11911 GCA_964653965.1 Candidatus Woesearchaeota archaeon | reverse complement strand
ATTGGACAACATTATGGACTCAAGTTTACAATGAAACAGAAGTTGATAGTGCATTGGCTCCTAAAGTAGACTGGACAACATTATGGACTCAGGTTTACAATGAAACAGAAGTAAATGCAATTAACACATCTGTAAATAATTACATAGCAGATAATAATGCTTCTGTGAATAATTATATTCTTTACACCAACACAACAATGAAAGACTATGTGGATAATGTTGCTATAGTAGAAGAATCTGACCCTTTATGGACTGGAAACTGGACAAATGTAGCCTTTACAAACATTGACGAGGTTTTTGATGAAAATTTAAATGTTACTGGCAATGTTACATTAGGTTCTGGAAGCACTAATTTAGAAATTTATTATGATGGAGTTACTAATTTGTTTGATACTTTAGGAAATAATGCAGAATTTACAGATAATGTAACTGCAGATTACTTTCTTGGAGATGGTTCTAAGTTAACTGGAATTGTTTCAGGAAGATGGAATATTTCAGGAACTAATTTTTATCCTGAAAGCACTAGCTATGATGTTGCAATTGGAGGAACAACTATTTCTGGTTCTTTAAAATTAGATGTTACAGGACAAGTTGGTGCAACTCAATATTGTGATGAAACTGGAAGTAATTGTATAGATATTGCCAATGTTTTAACTTCAGAAACAAATTGGAATGCTAATTATTCAGGAAGAACAGGAACAGGAAGTGTTGTATTTTCAAATTCACCAACTTTCACAACTCCAACTTTGGGTGTAGCAAGTGCAACATCTTTAAATACAGGACAAGGAAATAATTATCTATATGATATGGACCAGAATGTTTTAACTACAAGTGATCCTACTTTTGATGATTTAACTGTTGATACTATAACTACTGGTTCAGGTTTTATGAATTTAGGAGATGATGCAACAATAGATAATGGAGACACAAATTCTATTCCAACTGCTGATGCAGTATATGATTTTGTAATTGGACAAGGATATGGAACAGGAGATGTTACTGGTGTTTCTGCAGGAACAGCTATAACTGTTACAGATTCAGGTGGACCTGTTCCAACTGTCTCAGTTACTGCAAATTCTATTGGAGATACTCAACTTACTTATAATACAGGGCAACATCTGACAACTACCAGTGCAGTAGATTTTGCAACTATAAACACTGGATATGGAGATAATGAATTATTTGATATGAACCAACATGTTTTAACAAGCAGTGCAGTAGAATTTGCAACTATAGATACAGGATATGGTCCAAATGAATTATGGGATATGAATCAGCATGTTTTAACAAGCAGTGCAGTTTCTTTTGCAACTATAAACACTGGTTCAGGTGCAATGGAATTAGGAGATGCAGCAGTTGCAAATGGAGATACAGATTCTATTCCAACTGGAGATCAAGTTTATGATTTTGTAGTTGGACAAGGATATGGAACAGGAGATATTGAGGGAGTTACTGCTGGAAGTGGTTTGACTGATGGAGGAACTAGTGGAACTGTAACTCTAAATGTTGGAGCTGGAACTTGTATTACTGTTGGAGCAGATAGTGTAGCAGTAACTGGTGATTGCATAGGAGATACTCAACTTGCTTATAATACAGGACAGCATTTAACAACTACAAGTAGTCCTACTTTTAATGATTTAACTGTTGATACTATAACTACTGGTTCAGGTTTTATGAATTTAGGAGATGATGCAACAATAGATAATGGAGACACAAATTCTATTCCAACTGCTGATGCAGTCTATGATTTTGTAGTTACAGGATATGGAGGAGATGTTACTGGTGTTTCTGCAGGAAATGCAATTACTGTTACAGAAGCAGATGGACCTGTTCCAAATATTGCAGTTACACAAGGAAGCATTGATGATAATGAAATAGCTCAAAATTCAATAGATGCTACTGAAATTGCAGCTGATGCTGTATCTGATAGTGAACTTGATGGAGGATTTGCATGGACATTAGATACTGATTTAAACATAGATTCAAACACATTAGTTGTTAGTTATGATGATAATCGTGTAGGAATTGGAGATGCAACTCCTTCTTATAAATTAGAAGTTGCTGGAGCAGGGCTTTTTTCATCAAATTTAACTGCTTCTGCTTTTTATTATAGTTCTGATGAGAGATTAAAAACAAACATAATTCCAATTAATAATAGCCTTGAAAAAATTAAACAGTTACAAGGAATTAATTTTAATTGGAAGGAGAATGGAGAATATTCTTTAGGATTAATTGCTCAAGATGTTGAAAAAATCTTTCCAGAAGCAGTGGGAGTAAGCGCAGATGGTATGAAAACAATTCAATATGGAAATCTAATAGCTCCTGCAATAGAAGCAATTAAAGAATTAGATGTAAATGACAAAAGATATGAACAAGCTCTTGCAGAATTAAGAAATGAGACACAAGCAATTAAAGAAGCTCAAAATAATTCTAATTATAGCGAAGAAATAGAAGAATTAAGAAAAGAGGTAGAATTTCTAAAGGAACAGATAGCTTCTTTATCAGAAAATTTAAATACTAATTCAACTATTGATGTTCCAGAAAATAATTTCAATGAAGAAAATTTTGATGAAACTAAAGAAGAAAATCCTATTCAAAATAGAAATTTCTTCTCGAAATATTTTTATAGTTTGTTAAATAACATGTTTTAATGAAAAGAGGAATGTCTACTGTTGTAACTACTTTAATTATTATTTTATTAACAATAGTTGCTCTTGGAATTATTTGGGTAGTTGTAAAAAATGTTTTAGAAAAAGGAGAAGAAGAAATAGATATTTCTAAAATAACCGTAAATTTGCAAATAAAAAAAGTTCTGATTGAAGAAGGAAATTTAAGCATTGGAGTTGAGAGACAAAGAGGAGAAGGAAATTTAATTGGAATAAATTTTGTTTTTAGTGATGGGCATAATTCTGTTGTTATTAAAAGAGAAACTAATATGAATGAATTTGAAATGAGAAGTTTTGAATTTGTTTTAAGTGATTTAGAAATTGGAGACATAAAAAGTATTGAAATTGTCCCAATTTTAGAATTAAAATCAGGAAAAGAATCAACTACTTCAGAGCCAATTGATATTATTACTTATGAAGCAGGCGAATTAGGCTCTGGAGCAGGAGAAAATTTAGAAGAAGATTTTGAATGGAATATTACAGAAGAAGAATATTCTTATTTTTTAAATGAAATAAAATCTTATAACACGAGTTCCTTAATTTTAAATTTAATTAATAATGATTTTAAAATTATTTCTAGAGAAGATTCTTTTATTTGGCCTTCTATAATAACTTATCAAAATAAACAAGGAGCAGAAGCTGATTTACTTAGATTAATTTTAACTATTCTTCTTTTTAATGAATGGAATGGAATTTATTTTGTTTATGAAGAAAATTCTAATTTAAACGCTGTTATTCCTTTTAGAGATTTAGAAATTCATGAATCAAGATATTTTTATTTTGATAATGGAATTTTAAATATTGCTTCTGCTGGAGAATCATTTGGAGATTTATTGTCTTTTGAAGAATCAAGACAAAATATTTTAATAGATAGATATGGTATTATGTTTGAGGGAGATATTTCAGAACTTTATAATTTAACTATAACAGGAGTTGAAGAATGGTATTTAAGATAAGAAATATATTAATAGGAGTCTTGATTATGATTTTTTTATTTTTGATTGTTTTTGCTGCTGATTCTTATCAAGCTGTTGCAGGAGGAGATATTGTAAAAGTAGATGAACATAGTGTTTGTAGAAATGTTGATAATGATTGTAGTTTAGACCTCTTTATACCAACAAGCACTTCTTTAGAATGGAATTACTTTAGAACATATTATCCTTCTTCTTGTTGTACTGTTACAGCTGATTGTGTAGAATGTATTTATCCTATTGATTGTGAGACTGCTTATCCTGATTGTGAGCATCTTATGGATTGTGTAAATAATTTTTGTTGTGATGAGACAGGGCCTTTTCCTGATTTTGATTGCCCTGCTGCATGTCCGTGGTAATTTTATTCATTAAATTTATTAATGAACAGTCTTAAGCACTAATTTTCTTTTTTTGAAGAATTATAGAATCAAAAATTTCTGTTAATTTTTTAGCGAAAATATTATTCAAATTTAATTTATATAGCTTAGCGTTTCCTATTTGTCTTGTTGGAGTTATCATTTGAGTTTTTATTAAGTCTTCCCATATTCTAAATAAAGTAGTTCTTCCAATCTCAGCACCTTCTGCAATATCACTTATACTATAATCAAGCTCTCTCCCCTCAATAAGAAATTCTAATACTCTTATTTTAGGTGTATTTCCCAAAGCTTTTCTAAATAAAGTTTCCATATTATATATTATTAAAGAGCATATATAAATGTTCCTATTTTGGAACATTAACGTTTCAGATAAAACAATAACTATTAAATATCCTAAAATTTTATATTATTATGGATTTGACAGAAATTATTATGAAAAGATTTCTTAGAAAGTTACTTAATTTAAATATTTGGGGTGGAAGGCACACAGAACTTAAAAATTTACAAAAAGCATTACCCTCTCATTTACGAGGTAGTAAGGAAAGTAAAAATGCAATTAAAGAACTATTAAAAAAACAATTTTTAAATATAAAACCCTCAACAGGTGAAAAGCATGTTTCTCTTAATAGTCATAAACAAAAGGAGATTTATGAGTTTTTAGAAGAATGA
This sequence comes from Candidatus Woesearchaeota archaeon, assembly GCA_964653965.1. Lineage (GTDB taxonomy): Archaea > Nanobdellota > Nanobdellia > Pacearchaeales > GW2011-AR1 > JAFCEV01. The sequence continues at coordinate 7,228 of CAZZFU010000014.1, read as the reverse complement.
AAAAAAAGTTGTTGATTATTTTGTTATTTAGCATATTTATTTCATTTATTAGTGCAGATGTTATTTCTTTAAATTCAGGAGGAAATGAAGAAATAGTAAATAATCCGCATGAATATATAGAAGGATTTTTTTCTGGAATTCCAACTCCTTCTGTTGCTCCTGTTTGTGGTAATGGAATTATTGAAACAGGAGAAGAGTGTGATGATGGAAATACAGTAAATGGTGATGGATGTTCTTCAACTTGTCAGATAGAAGAAGAAGGACCTGGAGGACCTGGAGGACCTAGTGAAGGAAGAATAACTGTTTCTCCAACTGAATTTAATATTAATCTTGCTGTAAATACAAATATTGATAAAACAATCACAATTACAAATATAGGAGATTCAGAAGTAATAGTCTCTGTTAGTCAGCAGAATTTAGATACAAATGTAATTCTTCCTGTTACTGAGTTAACTCTGGGTGCTGGGGAAGTAAAAGAAATTACAGTTACTTTTGTAGGTACAAGTAAAACAGGAATCTTTACAGGAACTATTAATATTGGAGGAGTTTCAATTAGTGTATCTCTAAATGTTAAATCAAGATTACTCTTATTTGATTCTAACATTGTTGTATTAAATGAAAATTATTTAGTTGAGCAAGGAGATAGATTAAGAACACAAGTTACTCTTATACCTTTAGGAGATAAAGAAAGAATGGATGTTACTTTAAATTATGTTATTAAAGATTACCAAGGTAATGTTTATTTGACAAAATCAGAAACTCTTTTAATAGACGAGAAAATAGAATTTAAGAGAAATTTTGCAACAGGTTCTCTTCCTGTTCAAAAATATATTGTTGGACTTGAATTAGTTTATCCTAATGGAGTTGCACCATCTAGTGCTCATTTTGAAGTTATAGAAAGGAAAAAACCAAGTTTCTTTGGTAGGTTAGTGCTTATCTTAATAATTTTGATAATACTTGTATTGATTTTACTAGTAATATTCTTAATTAAGAGAGAAAGAGATAAAAAGAAAGAAAAACAACGTAGTTAATAAAATGTTAATTGGATTGGTTGGTAAGCCCTCTGTAGGAAAAAGCACTTTTTTTAAAGCAGCGACTTTAGCAGAAGTTGAAATTGCATCTTATCCTTTTACAACAATAAAGGCAAATGCTGGAATAGGTTATGTGAGAGTAGAATGTATTGATAAAGAATTTAATATGGATTGTAAACCAAACCATGGTTTTTGCATAAACTCTAATAGATTTGTACCTGTTGAATTAATGGATGTTGCAGGTTTAGTTCCTGGAGCAAGTGAAGGAAAAGGATTAGGAAATCAATTTTTAGATGAATTAAGGCAGGCAGATGTTTTTGTTCATCTTGTTGATGTATCTGGAACTTTAGATGTAGAAGGAAAACCTACTGAAAATCACGATGTTTGCAAAGATATTGAATTTTTAGAAGATGAATTAAATAAATGGTTTTATAATATTTTTATGAAGGTATGGAAAAGTTTTGCAAGAAAAGCAGAAATAGAAGATATGAAATTTTCAGAAGCAGTTGCAAAACAATTTTCAGGATTAAAAGTTAATGAGAATTCTGTTAAAGATGTTTTATTAAATTTGAATTTTTCAGAAAAACCTAGTAATTGGACAGAAGAGCAATTAAAAGAATTTGCAATTGAATTAAGAAAGAAAAGCAAACCTATGATTATTGCTGCTAATAAAATTGATACTGAAAATGGAGAAAAAAATTACAATAAATTAATAGAGAAATTTCCAGATTTAATGATTGTGCCTTGTTCTGCTGACTCTGAATTAGCTTTGAGAGAAGCAGCAAAATCAGAATTAATAGAATATATTCCAGGAGATGATTTTTTTAAAGTTAAAGGAGAACTTTCAGATAAGCAAAAATCTGCTTTAGAAAATATTAAAAAATTATTAAAAAAATATGGAGGAACAGGAGTTCAAGAAGTTCTGAATATGGCTGTTTTTAATTTATTAGAGTATCTGGCTGTTTTTCCTGTTGATAGTGCAAATAAATTAACAGATAGTAAAGGAAATATCTTACCTGATTGTTTTTTGTTGCCTTCAGGTTCAACTGCCTTGGATTTTGCATTTCATTTACATACTGATTTTGGAAATAATTTTATTAAAGCAATTGATGCAAGAACAAAAAGAGCTTTAGGAAAGAATTATGAATTAAAACATCGAGATGTTTTGGAAATTGTTACTAGATAAGAGCCACTTCCATCCCCTCCACCTTCCACAAGGCAATATTAATTGCTAAATATATTAACATTAAATTTAAATTCAAGTTTTAATTAATAATATCAATATGAAAATAAAAGTAAAAATTCATCCTAATTCTTCTCAAGAAAAAATTGAAAAAAGAGGAGAAAAATATGAAATCTGGTTAAAAGAAAAACCAGTAGATAATAAAGCAAATGAAAAATTGCTTAAATTATTAAAAAAATATTTTAAAACTGAAGTTTCTATAAAAGCTAGTTTTAATTCAAGAAACAAAATAATAGATATAAAATGAAATATGAATTTGCTCCAAATATACAAAGAATAGCTGAAGAAATTTCTGAAATTCTGTTTCCTCACATTAGAATGAATCGAGTTATGTGTTTTAAGAGTTACGGAACTTCTTCGAGAAATACAATTGCGAGATGCCATGCATTGGGAAAACTCATGCAAAAAGCAATGGGAGTAGATGCTTTTTATGCTTTAGAGTTTTTATCAGAAAGATTTGATAAATTAGATAAAGAAGAACAAATTAAAACAATTATTCACGAGCTTATGCATATTCCTAAAACTTTTGGAGGAGGATTTAAGCATCATAATTATGTAACTGAAAAAAATGTTAATAAATGTTATAAAGAATACACTAAAAAATTAAAAATTTTTGGTGCCACAAAATCAGAGAATTCGCAAGATTTTCTTGGTAATAGAAAAAAAATATAATATGAAAATTAAAAAAAGAGGAGAAGAAATAGATTTGGGAAAAATAAAAAAAATTAATGGGTTTGGAAAAGTAATAGGACTAATGTTTTGTCGTCAGCAAAAAGCAAATTCTCTTTTATTTGAATTTAAAAAACCAACTAAAATGAAAATACATTCTTGTTTTGTATTTTTTCCATTTATTGCAATTTGGTTAGATGAAGAAAATAATATTCTTGAAATTAAGAGAATAAAACCTTTTAGATTGAATATAGGAATAAAAAAACCTTTTTTTAAAATTATAGAAATTCCTATTAATAAAATAAACAAAAGGTTATTGCAACTTCTCGACGGGGATTAGAAAGATTTAAATATACTCTTGAATTTTATTTTACATAAATATTAAAAAGGAGGAATAAAACATGGGACGAATTGTCGTTAAAAGAGTAATCACAAGAAAACCAGGACATCTTTACTACGTTGATGGACAAGGTAATGTTTGTGAGGCTAAGATGGCTAGAGGCGGTAAGAAAAAGAAAGGTACTAAGAAAAAACCAGCTAAGAAAAAGCCTGCAAAAAAGAAAAAAAAGAGATAAAAATATTTTTTGTTTTTTATTTTATTCCTTTATCTATAATTGAAAGATTTTAAAATTCAGAATTAGAATTTTTTAATAGTTCTCTTACTTTAAATTCATCTTCAGGATTTGTTATTCCAACCCAATTATCAGGAGTAGGGTATATTTCAATAACTAATCCTTCTTTTATTAAATTACTTAATTCTGTAGGAAGATAACATTCTATATCTCTGTTATTTTTATTTTCTTTTTTGAATTTTATTAATTTTTTATTAAGTTTTTTTAATATCTCTGGTTGAAAAGCAAAAATATTCATGCTAGTTGTAGTATTTTCATTTAATCCTTTTGATAAGAAATTTTCTTTACTTATATTGAGTATTTCTTTTATAGAAACAATCTTATTTTCTTTTGTTTCAAATATTCCTCGGTTGACATATCCTTTTTCAGGAAGAACTTTTAAAAGATTATATCCTAAAGTAGCAGATGTTTTTTTATTTTTAAGATGATTTGCTAATATTTTGAATGATTCTTTTCCATACAAATCATCTCCATTACAAATAACAAAAGGAGAATTTATTACTTTTTTTATTTGACAAATTGCGTCTAATGTTCCCCAAGGTTTATTTCTTTTTTTAGAATCATATCTTTGAAGAACATATTTTATAGGAATTCCTTTATACTGATTTCCAAACTTTTCCTTAAAGGGTTTTTCAGTAAGATTTCCAACAATAAATATAATTTGATTAAATCCTGCAGAAAGAGCCTGATTCAAAGAATATTCTATTAATCTTTCTCCTTTGGGTCCTATTTTTGCAAATTGCTTTATTTTGCCTTGAAATCTGCTTGAGATTCCAGCTACCATATATGCTATTGTTATTTTTTTCATTAAGATTATTAGATAATATGTTTTATAAATACTAATCTAATTAAAAAGATATGACAATTATATTAGGCATTGAATCAACTGCACATACTTTTGGAATTGGTGTTGTGAAAAATGGAAAAGTTCTTTCTAATGTTAAAAGAAGTTATGTTACTGAGAAAGGTGGAATAATTCCTATTGAAGCTGCAGAATTTCATCAGTCAAATAAAAAAGAAATTTATGTCGAAGCATTGGACAAAGGTGATATTGATGAGAAGAAAATAGATGCAATTGCTTTTTCACAAGGGCCTGGATTAGCTCCTTGTTTATTAGAAGGAATTAGATTTGCAAAAGAACTTTCAAAAAAATTAAGAAAACCCCTGATTCCTGTTAATCATTGTATTGCTCATTTAGAAATTGGAAGATTAACTAATGCAAAAGATCCTATTATGTTATATGCTTCTGGAGCAAATACTCAGATAATTGCTTATGAAGCAGGAAAATATAGAGTTTTTGGAGAAACATTAGATATAGGAGTTGGAAATTTTATTGATAATTTTGCAAGATATGCTGGAATTGGATTTCCAGGAGGACCAGTAATTGAAAAATTAGCTTTAGAAGGAAAAAATTATATTGAATTGCCTTATAAAGTTAAAGGAATGGATGTAGCACTCTCTGGAATTTTAACTAATTTAAAACAAAAATTAGAATCTAAAAAATATGATTTAAATGATTTAGCATTTTCAATGCAAGAAACTGTTTTTGCAATGTTAGTTGAAACAGCTGAAAGAGCTTTAGCACATACAGGAAAAAATGAATTGCTTTTAGGAGGAGGAGTTGCTTGTAACTCCAGATTACAAGAGATGTGTAAAATAATGTGTAAAGAAAGAGGAGCAAAATTCTTTTGTCCTGAAAAGTCTTTGCTAGTTGATAATGCGGCAATGATTGCTTTTTTAGGAGAAATTATGTTTAAGTCTGGAATTAAAGAAAAAAATTTAGATAAAATAGATATTATGCCAAGGCAAAGAACAGATGAAGTAAATGTTATTTGGAAGAAGCAAAGTTTATAAAGCAATTTTTTCTCAATTAATTATCCGATGAACATTTCAGGGAGGACGAGTAATTAATCTCTAATTGTTCTGAGGATTATTTAAATTATTTAAATTGAAAAATGGATGTTTATTCAATTATTGAAAAAGCAAGAAAGACTGGAAAAATTGAGAAAGGAACTAACGAAGTTACTAAGGCAATAGAGAGAGGAACAGCCAAGTTTGTTGCTTATGCTGCTGATGTTGAACCAAAAGAAATTGTTCAGCATATTCCTGTTTTATGTAATGAGAAAAAAATTATTTGCAAAGAAGCAGATAGCAAGCAAAAATTAGGAATTGCAGCAGGACTTCCAGTAGCTGCATCTTCAGTGGTTGTTATTGAAGTTGGAGAAGCTGAAAAAGATATTTCTGGAATTAAATAGAAATTATTAAAATGGCAAAACAACGAAAATCAAAGATTTCCGAGCTTCATTTTTCAGAAGCAAAGAATTATTACAAAGAAAAATGAAAACACAAAAAGTTAAAGAATCAAAACAACAAGGAAGTAAGGGAAGTGATAAGATTGTAGGAGAAACAGTTCCTGCAATTGTTGAAGAATTAATAGGAAGAACTGGTTTTAGGGGAGAAATAACGCAAGTTAAATGTTTGGTTCAAGAAGGAAAAGATAAAGGACGTGCAATGAGAAGAAATGTTAAAGGACCTGTGAGAGTAGGAGATATTTTAATGCTTAGAGAAACAGAAATTGAAGCAAGAAGAATTAAATCAAAAGTAACAAAAGGAGCTTATACTTAGAATGCCAGATTTATTAAAAATGCTTGAAGCAGATATGAATCAACTTAGTTTTGAAGTTGATTTTTCTCATTATAAAGTAGCAGATAGAAAAAAATGTTTAAGTACTATCAAAAAAGAATTTCCTAAAGAGGAATTTAACGTATATGTATTAGATAAAGGAAGAGGACATTATTATGTTCAAGTAAATAGAAAATAAAATGCCTAAATGTGTTTATTGTGGTAAAGACTATGAATTTCCAAAAGGATTAACTTTAGTTGGAAAAGACGGTAGTGTAAAATATTTGTGTTCTTCAAAATGCAGAAAAAATATGAAAATGAAAAGAAGAAAAGTGAGATGGATTTCTAAATTCAAAAAAGAAAAGCAAAATATTCCAAAAGAAGAGGTTAAAGAAGAGAAAATTAATTCTGATGAAAAATAAATATTCAGCATAATTCTTTTTCTTTTTCATTTCTAGGATCTTTCCAATTTTCAGGCAATTGTAAGAACGCACCTGTTATTGGAGTCATCATAACAATTCCTTTTGAATTACAAGAGATTTGATAATCCTGACAATAATTTGTTTCATTGCAAATAGCTTTTGTATGTGTATAATAATCTAAATTATCTTCAGAATTCGCAAGCAAAAAACTTAGAATTCCTACTAATATTAATAGCAAAATTATTCCAATTATTCCTAATTTTTTCATAAAAGAATATTATTTAATTTATTTTTAAGAATTGTTATAGTTAAATTAATAAATGCTTTTTGATTATGCTTTTTATGAATAAAAAGGGGATGAAGTTGATTGTATCTATTGGTATTGCTTTTATATTATTTGCTTTAATTGCAGGAGTAATAATATATTTCTTTTTAAATAATCCAGAAAAAAGAATAGATATTGGAGAGAATATTGAAGAATTAGAGATTGGTGAGAATTATGCGCATATTAAATTAAGCGGAGATTTAAGTGACAGAGATGTTGAGAAAGTTGTATTTATTTTTACTGATAATTATGGAGTTCAACATTCTTATGAAACAAGAGAAGGG
>CAZZFU010000013.1:0-12572 GCA_964653965.1 Candidatus Woesearchaeota archaeon | reverse complement strand
AATATTCTATAACATGGTAAGTGAAATATGGACTGAAAAATATCGTCCTTCAATTTTTAGAGATTTAGTTGGACAAGATGAAATAATAAAAAGAGTTGAATCACTAACAAATTCTCTAAATATTCCTCATTTGTTATTTGCAGGCCCAGCAGGAACAGGAAAATCAACTCTTGCCCTAATAATTGTAAAAGAATTATTTAAAGAAAATTGGAAAGAAAATTACTTAGAATTAAATGCTTCTGATGAAAGAGGAATAAATGTTGTCAGAGAAAAAGTTAAAAATTTTGCAAGAACAAAATCAATTGGAAATGTTTCTTTTAAGATAATCTTTTTAGATGAAGCAGATGCACTAACTCCAGAAGCTCAACAAGCATTAAGAAGAACAATGGAAAATTATTCAACAACCTGCAGATTTATTTTATCTTGTAATTATTCAAGCAAAATAATTGATCCAATTCAATCTAGATGTGCTTTATTTAGATTCAAACTTTTAGAAAAAAAAGATATTGAAAAAGTTATTCAAAAAATTGTTTTAAGAGAAAATCTTACAATAACTCCTGAAGCAACAGAAATGATATATGAAGGAAGTGAAGGAGATTGCAGACGTTGTATTAATCTCCTACAATCAACTTCTTCTGTTTCTCCTTCAATAACAACAGAATTAGTTTCAACTATATTGTCTGATGCAAAACCAAGAGACATAAAAATTGTATTGGATTATGCTGTTTCAGGAGATTTCCAAAAAGCTCGAGAAAAACTTTTTGATATTATGTTAAGAGAAAGTATTTCAGGGCAAGATGTAGTTAAAGCAATTCAAAAAGAAATATGGAATCTTCCTGTAGAACCAGAAATAAAAGTGAGATTAACAGAAAAAACAGGTGAAGCAGAGTTTAGAATTGTTGAAGGTTCAGATCCTTTTATTCAACTGCAAGCTCTTTTAGCGAGTTTTGTATTGGCTGGAAAAGGAAAATGAAAGTAGAAACCGTTTCAATAATCTATAATCATCCCAAAATACTTTTAGGTATGAAAAAAATAAGATTTGGAAAAGGAAAGTATAATGGATTCGGTGGGGGAGTTGAAAAATATGAAAGTATAAAAGAGAGTGCAATAAGAGAAACACTAGAAGAATCAGGAATACTTATGATAAATCCTCTAAAAAAAGGAGAGATTTTATTTCATTTTCAAAGTAATGAAGACGATCACCAAGTTCATTTTTTTAGATCAGATAAATTCCAAGGAACACCCATAGAAACAAATGAAATGAAACCCTTTTGGTTTCACATTAATCAAATTCCTTATGATAAAATGTGGCCAGATGATAAATATTGGTTGCCCTTACTTTTAGAAAATAAATGCTTTACAGGATACTTTGAATTTAATTTAGATAGAAAAATAGCAAACTACCAAATAAAAGAAGTTGATAAAATACATTAAAATGACTCAATGGACTGAAAAATATCGCCCAAGATTCTATGGGGACATTCGAGGACAAAATTTAGCAGTTGAAAAAATAAGAGAATTTGCAAGATATGGAGGAGGATTAAAAAAAGCAATAATTTTGCATGGCCCCTCTGGAACAGGAAAAACAAGCATAGCATATGTTGTTGCAAATGAAACAGACGCAGAAATCTTTGAATTAAATGCTTCTGACTTAAGAAATAGAGAAAAACTTAAAGAAATACTAAAACCAGCAATAGAACAAAAATCTCTATCTAAAAAAAATAAAATTATTCTAATTGATGAAGTTGATGGAATTTCTGCAGTTGATAGAGGAGGATTAACTCAATTAATCTCTTTAATAGAATCTACAAAATACCCAATAATAATAACTGCAAATGACATTTGGAATAAAAGATTCAGTTCTCTAAGAAAAAAATGTGAATTAGTTCAATTAAAGGAAATTGATTATAAAACAATAAAAGACGCCATGATTTTAATTTTAAGAAAAGAAAAAAATTTTGTTGACAATGATATTTTAACAAACATTGCAATAAAAGCAAAGGGAGATTTAAGAGCAGCAATAAATGATTTACAGATAATTGCTGGAATGGAAGAACCTTCTAATATTTTAGATGAAAGAAACAAAGAAACTGATATTTTTAGTGCACTAAGATTAATCTTCAAAGGAAAACCAACAAATGATATGCTAAAAGTCTTTGATTCTGTTAATATGACTACAGATGAAATTATTCTTTGGGTTGAAGAAAATATTCCTACTGAATATCAAGATGAAGCATTAGAAAGAGCATATGATCTTTTAAGTAAAGTGGATGTGTTTAAAGGAAGAATTTACAAACAGCAATACTGGAGATTTTTATTATATGAAAGAATTTTTCTAAGTTATGGAATTTCATCTTCAAAAAAAGAAGTTAAAAATCTTGGATTCACTAGTTACAAAAAACCTGATAGAATACTAAAAATATGGTTAAACAATCAAAGAACAGCAAAAAAGAAATTAATTGCTCAAAAATATGCTAAATATGTTCATGTTGGAGAAAAAAGAGCATTAAAAGAATTCCCTCTAATAAAAAAAATTATAATTTCAAATCCTTTAATACAAAAAGAACTTAAATTAACTAATGAAGAAGTTGATTATTTGAAAAATTAACACTGGGCAGTTGTTGAAGCTCCTGTTCCTTCCCAACCAAAATAAGGACTTGGAGTTGATGAAGATAATTCTTCTCCACACTCTTCAGGAACATTATTATCAGTAAAAGCTTGACAAATTGTGTCTAAATAAGATGCAGAATCTCTTGCACTTTGTACTAATTCTCCATTAATAACTAATGTAGGACTTCCACCAATACCATATTCTTCATTTAACTCTTTATCAACATCAAATAGAGGATAACGTCCACTCAACCAAGAAGATTGGTCTTCTAAATTTTCAGTCATTGAAAATTCTTCATCTGCTTCATCCATACAATTTTGTAATTCAGTTTTATCTATTCCTGCTTCACCTAAACAATAATCCACATCATTTCCATTTGCAATATATCCATTAGATTCAACACCATCTCCTTCTAAAAAGCAATACATATAATCTAAGAATTTTTCAGGAGCAATCTTTTGAATACAATAATCTCTCAAATTTTCTTCACCTTCTTTTTCTCCATGCATTAAATAATAGACAAATCTTAATTTGAAATTAATTTTATCTTCTAAAAGTTCAACCACAGGAAGAATTCCTTTTTCAGCCTGAGTTCCATAAGGACAATAACTCATTACAAATAATTCTACTTCAGGAACATCTGATTTAGTAATTTCAACTGAGCTTGATTCTGAAGGTTCTTCTAATTCAGCTAAAGGTAAAACTCCTTGTACTAAGTTTTTTCCATCTTTAGTTACATACAATGGAACTTCTGAACCTTGAAACAAAACAGTAACTTTATATAATCCACTCTCAGAACTAACATCAACTAATTCAACAGATTCGTCTATTTGAGATTCTACAAAATCCAAAACCAAAGAAGCAGCTTTATCTTCTGAAATTGATTTTCCACTTATTCCGCCTGATAAACTTGAAAATATCAAAAGTATTGCTAATATTCCTAAAACAAGAGTTGAAATAATCCACGGATTTTTTCGAATTTTCTCTGTTGTATTTGATTTTTTAGAAGTTTCAATATGATGATAATGTTCTGAGGGTGTTGGATTTTCAGATTCCATTAAAAAGTTTAGTAATAGCCTTTTAAAAACATTTTGGTAAAACAGAACAATATAAAATTATAAAAAACCATCTAAATTAGATATATTATGGGATATAATATCACAATAGGAAGAGATATTTCAGATAAAGAATTATTCAAAGAAAGAGGTTTGGTTTATTTAGGAAAAGGATATGTAAAAATGGGACAATATACTTCTCTGAGTAATCAAATTCTAATGGATATCGCAAGAAGTCATGTTGTGTTAGTTGCTGGAAAAAGAGGTTCTGGAAAATCATATACTCTTGGAGTTTTAGCAGAAGAACTTTCAGAACTTCCAAAAGAAGAAAGTCAGAATATCGCTTCTTTAATTTTTGATACAATGGGCATTTATTGGACAATGAGATATAAAAATGAAAAAGATAAATTTCTTTTACAAGAATGGAAATTAAAACCAAAAAATCTTCCAATAAAAGTTTTTGTTCCATATGGACATTATGATTCTTATTTAGAAAAAGGAATTCCCATTGATGAAAAATTTGCATTAGATATTCAAGAAATGAATGCAGAAGATTGGATTTTAATTTTTGGATTAGGTATAATTGACCCTGTTTCTATTTTAATTCAAAGAACAATAAATAAATTAAAAGAAGAAGAGCAATTTGGAATAGAAAACATAATAAATAATATTCTAGAAGATTCAAAAAGTTCTGAAGATATTAAAGATGCTGCAATAGCTTTATTTGAAGCAGCAGATACTTGGGGAATTTTTGCAAAAGAAGATGAAAAACCAACTTCTATAAAAGATTTAATAAATGCAGGAACAACCTCTATTCTTGACTTAAGTGTATATAATTCAATAGGAACTTTTAATGTTAGAGCTTTAGTAATTAGTTTAGTCTCAAGGAAAGTTTTTAATCAAAGAATGGATGCAAGAAAAAAAGAAGAAATAAAAGCAATATCAGGAGGTTTTGAATATTTGTCTTATGTAGAAAAAAAAGAAGATCCTTTAGTTTGGATATTTATTGATGAAGCTCATGAATTTCTTCCTCTAAATGAAAAAACAATTGCAACAGATGCCCTTGTTCAATTATTAAGAGAGGGTAGACAACCAGGAATATCTTTAGTTTTAGCAACACAACAACCAGGACAAATTCATAAAGATGTTATGACTCAATCAGATATAGTTATTTCTCATAGAGTTACTTCTGAAGCTGATTTAGAAGCATTAAATGAAATTATGCAGAGTTATTTATTAGAAAGCATAAAACAATACATGGATGAACTTCCAAGTATAAAGGGTTCTGCAATAATTTTAGATGACAATTCTGAAAGAATTTATCCAATGAGAATACATCCAAGATTTACTTGGCACGGAGGAGAAGCTCCAACAGCAATTAAAGCTGAAAAAAGAATATAGAAACTTTTTTAAGTTATAAATTTTTTTCTTATTATTAATGGCAGATATTTCAAGAAATAATATAGAAACTGTAAAGAAAATAGTAAAAGAAGTGGATTCAAAAATAAAAAGAGTTTATTGGACAAATAAAGAAATCGATGGAAAATTTGTAAAACGTTCTGTAAATAAGATTCTTAAAGATGGTAATACTTTTTATAGAAATCCGTGTGGAGACGTTACCCTAGTTACTTCATATCTTATGTTTCAAAATAAAATTCTCCACAATTGGGTAATTGAAGAACACCTACCAACAAAAGACTTTGATTTTAACAGATTACATTTTGTATTGGAATTTGAAAACAACAAAAAAACAAATGTTCTCAATTATAAAGAATTAAATAAAGTGTATCTATATGAAGGAATATATAATAGAAGAGAAGATTTGCCTTCTTCTCAAATTATAAAATTTTCTAGTGATAAAATAGATTTTGAAAAATCTCTACAAGAAAATTTAATTGATATGGATATCACAAAAAAATTAAATGGATACTCCCTAGAAAAAAATTTGAATAGATTAAAACAAGATAATTTTATAGAATATTATAATAATTTCAAAGAAGAAAACGGGAATAAATTTAAAATATATGAATTGTTTTAAATAACTTCAAAATCCACTCTTACTCTAATCTTGTATGGTGCAATTTCTCCTGCGTTTTTTATTTGTAAAATTTGAATCTTTTTTTTGAATTTTTTAGCTTCTAATTTTATCTTTTCAACAATTTTTTCTTTTTCTTGTACAGGACAAAAACCATAATAAAATATTCTTGTTCCTTTTTTACTTAATTTAAAGGCTTGCTCAAGAAAAGTATCTTTTAATTGAGGACGAGGCATTGCAATTACATCAAATCCATGGGGCACCAAGGTTCCCCTTATGTTAACCCCTCCTTTACAAATCTTTTCTGCAACTTTCTTTATATCTCCAGGGAATAATTCCACTTTATTTTTTACTTTATTTAATTCAATATTTAATTCAGCGTATTTGTTTGCTTCACGATTTACTTCATTTGATATAATCTTTTCAGCTTTTGAGTTCTTAGCAATTACAATTGATAGAGGAGCAACTCCTGCAAACATAACTAATACTTTGTCTCCTTTTCTAATCTTATTAGCTATTTCTCTTCTCTCATTACTCAATCTAGGAGAAAAATAAGTTTTATCTATATGAAATCTAAACAAACAATTATTTTCCTTATACAAAACTTCTTTTGTTTTTTCTCCTGCAATATAATTAGTTGAAATTTTTCTCAATCTTCCTTTTATTTTTCCTTGCTTTTCTAAAACAGTTTTAATTACTTTTTGCTTTTTCAATAAATTCTCTGCAAATCTTTTCTTCTCTATCTTTTTAAAATCCAGAGGAAACCTTACAATTGCTACATTACCTAATAAATCATAAGAATTTACTTTTCTCATAAAATAGAGAAATAAAAAGAGAATTTAAATTTATCTCATTTTAAAATAAAAATAAGCACTAACTATTCCTACTAAAATAAAACATAATCCAAGAATTCCTTGAAATTGAATTAAATTAGAAATAAAATTTCCAGTTATATTTGAGGAAATTAAATTTAAACCAAAACCCCCCATTAATAATCCTAAAAAAATAAAGAATTTACTTTCTAAACCTTTTGCTTTTTTCTTTTTTCTATTTTTTGAAACATTTCTAGCAGTCGCTGCTCCTGCTAAAACAACTCCAGATATGCCTCCTGGAACAGCACCTTTTCCTGCACCTTTCCATCTACTCTTACTAGAAGGTAATCCAAATTCAATATTTTTAGCAGTAACACCATAATTTTTTATGTCTTTAAAAGCCCTAGATTTTTTTTCATCTTCTGATAAAGATTTATATTCTTTAAGTTCTTCTTTAGCTTCCATGTATTCTTCTCTGGCCTCTTCATATTTTTTATTAAAAGCATTTCTATCAGCATAATCTTTTTTATTTTGTTTTATATAATCCATAATAATCTTTTTTTCATCTACATTTGAATCCAATACTTTTTCATAAGCTTCTCTAACAGAACCATATTGAGAACCAATCAAAGCACCAATCAAAGCACCACCCACAAACCCTCTTTTTAAATTCTTAAATACACTCATATATAAAATAATAAAATATCATTAATAAAACTTGTGGGAAGATTTATAAAAATAAATTACTTAAATTATTCATGGCTTTACCTTATTTTTTTAGTATAATAAATCCAGAAATAGTTGTAATGGGGGTATTTTTTCTGATTTTTTTAGCATTTATTTCATATGGTCTTTCAAAAGTTTTTAGGGATAGAAATGGAAATGTAAATAAAATAACAGTTGGGGTTATTTCTATTGGTGTTTCTTTTTTAATTATTTATTTTGGAAGAAATACTTTTTATCAATTAATTGGAAATTTAAGAATTTCAGATACTTTATTATATATTTTGAGTATAGCAGCTGTTTTAATTTTATTATATTTATTCAGAAAAAAATTAAGAATATGTTGGATTATAGCATTAATTGGTATAGGCTTAATTTTAATAGTATCTCTTACAGATTGGGTTTATCAAGAAGTACTTGTATTTATTATTGGATTAGTTTTATTAATTTGGGGAGGATGGATGTGCTCAAAAGAAAAAATTCCAAAACTTAAAGTTAAATTAAGATAATAATTATCTTATAAATTTTCTCAAAACCACTTATCTAATCCTTTTTGTTTGTTTTTTTCAGTAATGTCTCTCAATCTATCCAATTGCTTGTTAACTCTATCTTCTGAAAAATCATGCCTGTCAACTAAAATCTCTCTTATTCTTGTTTCATTTATTTTTCCAAAATTAAAATCTGCGTCTTTTATATTTGGTTTATGAAATAAAGAAAAGATTTCCTTCCAATCAAATCTATCTTCTTCAGGCAAACCCATCATCTGCTCTTCAACACTCTTAAAAATTAAAACAGGTTGTTTGTATCTCCTAACAATGTCTAAAGCTCTTTTTTGTCCTATTCCTGGAATTCCTTTTGGATTATAATCTGTTCCAACTAAAATTCCCAAACAAATGAGTTGATCTAAATTTATTTCTAATAAATTCAAAACTCTCTCTAATTCAATTAATTCTGGTTTTATTTCAATCCACCCACTTATAGTTCTTCTTTTTCTAGCAAGAGTTAAATTTTGTATAAGTGCTTTTGCTCCAAAAAGCAAACTGTCATAATCTTGACTTGCAGCAGCAAAAACTTCTTTTTTTCTTGATAAATATGCTGCCTCTGCTTCTCCTTCTCCAGGAGCCTGAATAACTGAAATCCCCATTGCTTCTAAAAGTTCTTTGCTCTCTGAAATCATCTCATCATCTAATCTTATTAATTGACTTCCATATCTTCTCATTCCAGAAATATCTTCTTCTGATTTTGCTTTTTCATATTTACTATAAGCAAGTTCTCTTCCAGCTTCTCTATTAATATGAGTTTTTAATTTTTGCTCAGGAGGTTTTCCATCAAAAACATAAACTAATTTTATTCCTTCTGACAACAAGCTAATATTTCTATAAAAAATTCCAGATAAATGACTAGTAACTCTTTTTTGATTATCCATTAAAGGAGTTCCATCAACTTGTCTAATTGTAGATAAAAACTGATAAAGAATATTAAAAGTATCTACACAAACTATTTTTCCTTTTAAATCTGAAATGTCTATTTCTTTTCTAGGTATAATTTCACGTATATTCAATCCCATTTTAGAACCTCCAAATCTCCTATGGATTGAATGCTTGAAAATTTCTTATTTTCTCTATTAATTTTCATTGTGTTTAAGCCCATTTCATTTAATTTCTCCTGAAATTAAATGCTAGAAAATTCTTAAGAATTTTCTATGTATCAAACACTTTGTTGTGACGCATTATCGCGTGAGTGTTTGAATTCATTTTTAGTCCTATTTTAAGTCAATAATCTAAGTTAAAGAAATATAAATAATTAACTAAAGATGTTTAAATCTTTCCTAATCTCTGAAAAATAATTCCACATTTCAACATCAGTCATATTAGAATAATTCTTCATACCTTTTTCATCAGGTCCTTTATATCCTGCTTTTTTTAATCTTCCAAAAAGTCCCTTAAATTTCTTTCTTGAAACAGTTCTATATAATTCTTTAACATCAACAGAAGCAATGATATTATATTGAATTATTTTCTCTTTAGTTAACTGAGAAATCTTTGGAGGATTTTTATCAAATTGTTCATTAAGTTTAGCTGCTAAATCATTTCCATCACTTCCATTAGAATCTTCAGAAGAAGAATATTTTATAGCATCCTCTAAAAGATTTATTTGGACTTTATTAAGGGGTTTATATTGTTCCATATATTTGTAACTCACTAGTAGTATATAAATTTTACTATATGATTTATTTTAGAATTATTTTATACAAGAACAAGGCTTATATCCTTGATTCAATGCTTTTGCTTTTGTCTTAAAAGTAATTTTTGTTTTTGGTTTAATGTTTTGTGCATAAGGGCAATTTGATAAATGAAATTTTTTTCCTTCTTTTGAAGCAATATAAGTTTTTTTAACTGTTTTTTTAGTCAAAGAAGTTTTTTTAGGTTTTTTAGGTTCTACAATTTTAGTTTCTTTGACTGGTTTTCTCTCTTCTATTGTTGCAATTCTTCTCAAAAGTCTAATTTGAGTTTCTCTTAATTGCATGAATTCATCCTGAAGCCTAATTATATCTGCCTTAACTCTTTTAAATGAGTGAGAGATATTTCCTTCAAGAGTATCTATTTTTTCCATAAAATCCCTTGTATAATTACATATTTAAATGTTTCTATTTGTATAAACTTTAAAGTGACATCACACCCAAAATAACTAAAATTCTCAACCTTTTTATACTTCTCCTTCTATGATTAAATATGAAAACAGAATTCATTCCAATAGATTATGATTATTTTGATTTTCAAGGAAAAAATTATGCAAAAATAATAGGAAGAAATGAAAAAGGTAAAAGAATCTGCATAATTGACTCTTGTCCTGTGTATCTTTGGGCAATTTTAAATAATGAAATAAAAGACAAAAAAATAAAAGAATTAATAAAAAAAATACAAAAAATACAATTAGATATAAAAGGAAGACAAACCAAAGTAGAAAAAGTAGAACTACACTCTAAAAACTTTATGGGAAAACCAGTAAAGGCTTTGAAGATATTTGCAACAAATTACAAAGATTTGCATGATATTGCAGACAAACTAGATTTACCAGAAATAATCAATAGAAGAGGATATGACTTAGGATATACTACACATTATATTATTGAAAAAAAATTAAATCCTTTATGTTGGCATGAAATTTCAGGAGAAATATTAAATAATTCTCAAGAATTTGGAGGAATTGATATGGCTTTAGATGTGGATTTTTGTGTTAAACTAAACTCTGCTAAGATGCTTAGTGGAGGTGGGGCGGATGATGGCTTAAAGTTCAAACCAAAAGTTCTAGCATATGATATTGAAACAGATAAATTAGAAATTGGAAAAGGAGAGATATTAATGGTCTCTTTAGTAGGAGAAAACTTCAAAAAAGTAATTACTTGGAAGAAAAGCAAAACAAAACCCGTTTATGTGGAATATGTAAAAGATGAGGCAGAATTAATTGAAAAATTTGTTAAAAATGTAAGAGAAATTTCTCCTGATTTTTTAGTAGGTTATTTTTCAGATGGATTTGATTTACCTTATTTAAAAGCAAGAGCAGAAAAATATAATGTAAAACTAAATTTAGGATTAGATAATAGTCAGCCAAAATTTTCAAGAGGAATAACTACTATAGGAAAAATAAATGGAATTACACACATAGATATTTTAAAATTTATTAGAACTACTTATTCTCAGTATATGCAATCAGAAACATTAACTTTAAATGAAGTTGCAAAAGAATTTTTAGGAGATACAAAAAAAGATTTCAAAATAAAACATTCTTCAAAATTAGAAGAATCTGATTGGAAAAAATATTATGAATATAATCTGCATGATTCAGTATTAACTTTAGCACTTTTTAAAAAATTTTGGCCTGATTTATTAGAATTTACAAGAATTATACAAGAACCTATTTTTGAAATATCTAGAAATGGCTTATCAAAACAAGTTGAATCTTATATATTACATAATCTAAATAGATTTAATGAAATTCCAGAGAAACGTCCAACTCATGATGAAATTTCAAAAAGAAGAGCCAGGCAAAAAGTAGAAGGAGCTTTTGTTCTAGAACCAAAACCAGGAATTTATGAAAATTTAGTAATGTTTGATTTTACCTCTATGCATACAAGCATAATAATTTCAATGAATATTTCAAAAGCAACTCTATTAGAGAAACCAGAAAAAGAGGCCTACTTTATTAAAACAAAACAAGGAGAATTTTATTTTTCTAAAGAATTAGGATTTTTTCCAAAATTATTAAATGAAATATTTGAAAAAAGAAAAAAATACAAAAAAGAATATCAAAAAAACTCTAATGTAATAACTCTAGCAAGAAGCAATGCATTTAAATTATTGTCTGCATCTGCACATGGATATGTTGGTTTTTTTGGTGCAAGATATTATTCAATTGAATCTTCTGCATCAATTTTAGCATTTGTAAGAAAATTCAACAAAGAAACAATTGAAAAAACAGAAAAAGCAGGATATTCAGTAATTTATGGAGATACAGATAGTGTTGCTTTTACTTCAGAAGGAAAATCAAAAAAACAGATTTTAGAATTTTTAAAAAAATTAAATAAAGAACTTCCAGGAATAATGGAATTGGAATTAGATGGATTTTATAAAAGAGGAATTTGGGTTACAACAAGAAGTGGAACTTTTGGAGCAAAGAAAAAATATGCTCTAATTGATGAAAAAAATAACATAAAAATAAGAGGTTTTGAAACAGTAAGAAGAGATTGGTGTAAATTAGCAAGAGAAACTCAAAATAAAGTAATAGAATTAATTCTCAAAAATGGAAATGAAAAAAAAGCTCTAGAATATGTAAAAGAAATTGTAAAAAAAATAAAAAAAAGAGAAATAAATAAAGAAAACATTTTAATAAAAACACAATTAAAAAAACCAATATCTGAATATAAATCAATTTCTCCTCATGTAATTGCTGCTAAAAAAATGCAAGAAAAAGAGATTCCAGTTGGAGAAGGAAATTTAATTTCCTATTATATTGCAGAAACAAAGGATAAAAAGAAATTAATAAGAGATAAAGTAAAAATTCCAATTGAAAAAGGAGAATATAATATCTCATATTATCTAGAAAGACAAATTCTTCCTGCAATTGAAAATATTTTTCAGATATTTGATGTAAATATAAAAGAAATAATAGATGGAAAAAAGCAAACTTGTTTAGATGATTTCTAATCCAAAGATTTAAAAAGGCAATTTACTGTGAAATAATTCAAATGAGGTAAATTGAAAAATGAATGATGAAAAACCTGATCAACTCAAAGAAGAATTTTCAGCATTAACAAAAGCATATCCCGAGATAAAAGA
>CAZZFU010000012.1:8390-13454 GCA_964653965.1 Candidatus Woesearchaeota archaeon | reverse complement strand
GATTTGTTATCTTTTTTCATGATGAAAAAAAAGAGCATCTACTTATAAATGTTTCTCAAACCAAAATTTTAAAAGCAGAAAACATCTTTAGAAAGTAAGGAACTTTGGTTATCCATCAGTCTTGAACCTATTTTAAAGGAAGGTTAAGCGAAGGAAACCTTGGTGTCCTCGCAGGTCCATTAGTCCAACGGCTTAAGACGATTCGTTTACACCGAATAAACCGAGGTTCGACTCCTCGATGGACCATGTTTTAGGTAATTTTATAAATCAAAGTATATTTAATTTAAAATGGTAAATCTTTATTATACAATTGGAATAATTATATTAGTAATATTATTTGCAGGGTTGAGAGTTATAAAGCAATATCAAAGGGCAGTCAAGTTTAGATTAGGAAGATATATAGGAACATTACAACCAGGATTAAGGTGGATTATACCAATTATTGATAGAATAATGAAAGTTGATATTAGAGTCATAGCAACTGATATACCTGCACAAGAAGTCATTACAAAAGATAATGTCCCAATGAAAGTGAATGGGGTGGTTTTTTTTAAGGTTACAAATTCTGAAAAAGCTGTTTTAGAGGTTGAGGAATACAAATACGCTATATCCCAACTAGCACAATCTGCATTAAGGGATATGACTGGAAAGGCTGAGCTTGATTCTGTTTTAGCAAAAAGAGAAGAGATTGGAAACCAAATTCAAAGAATAGTTGATAAAGAAACAGATCCTTGGGGAATAAAAGTAACTGATGTTAAAATCAAAGATATAGAGCTTCCTGAAAACATGAAAAGAGCCATGGCTCACCAAGCAGAGGCAGAGAGAGACAGGAGAGCAAGAGTTATAAATGCAGAGGCTGAGCGACAGGCAGCTCAGAAATTAAGAGAAGCAGGGGATATTATCTCCAAATCCCAATCTGCAATGAAATTAAGATTTTATCAAACTTTAAATGATATAGCTGAAGAAAAAAATTCAACTATTGTTCTGCCTTTTCCAGAAGAAATTATAGATCTCTTAACAAAAAATTCTAAAAAGAATAAAAAGTAGAGATTACAACAAAAATTTATTAAGAATAAAATAAAAAATAAATAAAAAAAGGAGGTAAAAGAGATGGCTAAATGGAAAATGTCAGTAATTGGATGGATAGCATTTGTTCTGTTAGTAATTGGTGGTTTGAATTGGGGATTAGCAGTTTTTGACTATAATCTTGTGACTGCCTTACTTGGAACAGGTATTGTCACAAAAGTGGTTTATGGACTTGTAGGGTTAGCAGCAGTATATAAACTCATCATTGTACTTATTAGAAAATAATTTATAAGAAATATAAATGAAAAACAGAATAAATTGGAAAATTTTGGTTTTTAGCTTTTTAATAGTCTTTGCTGTAGCTTTTATAGGAAGCTTATTTACTTCTCCAAACACAGACACAGAATGGTATAATTCAATAAAGCCAGATTTAACTCCTCCAAATTGGATATTTCCTATTGTTTGGAATATTTTATTTGTATTAATAGCTCTTTCTCTTTATTTTGCTTGGACAAATTCTAAAAATAAAAAGAATAAAAAAATAATAATTAGTGTATTTGGAATTAATTTTATACTGAATATCTTGTGGAGTGTTTTATATTTTGGTTTAAAAAATCCTTTTGCAGGACTTATAGAAATATTTTTTCTTTGGATTTCAATAATGTTTATGATTTATACAACTAAAAAAATAAATAAAATATCTGCATATTTATTAATTCCTTATCTTCTTTGGGTTAGTTTTGCAATAATTTTAAATTATCTTTCTGTTTTCTAAGATAGATTTATAAATTATTTTTTCATTAAATTAGAGTAATAAAGAGGTAAAATGAAATTCAAGATAATATTTGTGTTTGTATTATATATTTTTCTAATAGGTTTTGTAAGTGCTTCTTATTGTGTTACTGCAGAAGTTGCAGACATTAGTCCAAGTTCAATTGAAATTGGAGAAGAATTTACAATAGGCATACAAATTGAAAATTGTGGAACAGAAGACCCAGGACTTATTTATTTTGAATTATTAAATCCTCCAAGAGACATTTCAATTAAAGAACCATTAATTATTGATATTTCTGGATTAAATTACGCAAATAGTGAGAGATTTATCACTTATCATATGAAAGTAGATGAAAATGCAAGCCCAGGAGAATATGTAATCAAAACAACTCTTAGTTATAAAGAATCAGTAAGAAATTATAATATAAGTTTTGATGTAATAGGAGAAAAAGCAGAATTAGGAATTGCTTCTCTTAAAACATATCCAGTGCTTCCTAAAGAAGGGGATACAGTTGAATTAACTATGAGAATTGAAAATACTGGAGCTGGAACTGCAAAATCAATAGAGGTTTATATGAATCATCCTTTTCAAGGTTTAAAGCAATCGTTTATTGGAGCATTGGATTCAGATGAAGATGGTCCAGCTGTTTTAACTTTTGTTGTTAATGATTATGGGGAGTTTGAGTTCCCAGTAATAATATCTTATTATGATGATTTTGGAAAAAAAGAAATACAAACAAAAATAAATTTAAATGTATTGAAAAAAGAATCTAATATTGGAACAATTTTAATAGTAATTCTTATATTTCTTGTTTTTGGATTTGGAATATATTATTTTGTGAAGACAAAAAGAGCAAAAGATAGAACAATACATCAACTATTGCAAGGAGAAAATTTGAATAGAGAAGAATTAAAAGAAATTCCTAAGAAATCTCTTAAAGAATTTCCAAAAGAAACTCATAAAGAAAAATTAGAAAGAGCAAAAAAAGAGAGAAGAAAAGAAGAGTTTAAAAGAGAAATATTAGCGAAGTATAAAAAGTAATATGTTTGATGATATTCGTGTTGGATTTGTTAGTGCTTTAAGTTCTGTTAAAAGAGGAAATAAAAAAACATTAATCTTTATTATTTTTGTTTTAGCACTTATTTTTATGAATTTAATTTTTCTACCTTCATTTATTGGAGGAATTTCTGGAATGTTTACTAATTTTATGAAATATCCTTATGGAGATATTGTGATTGAACCTGGAGAAAACAATATTTATATTAATAATGCAGATAATGTTTTACAAAAAATTAGAGCAGTTCCGAATGTAAAAGCTGCAACAAAAAGATTAGATGTAGGAGCTTCCATAGAATATAATCAAAAAGTTGTGGGTTCAACTATAACAGGATTATTACCTTCAGAAGAATATGACATTTCAAACTATCCTTATATTATTAAAGAAGGTGAATTTTTAGGAGATCTTGCTCAAGATGAAATAATAATTGGTGCAATGTTAGTAGAAGGTTATTTTGGTTCTGAAATTTATGATAATTTAGGAGGAGTAAGAGTTGGTTCTCTAGTTAATGTTACATATTCTAATAATGTTGAAAGAACCTATAAAGTTAAAGGAATTATGGAAGGGACTTTTGAACTTGTTGATTTAAATGCTTTAATTCATTACAAAGAAATTGAAGATGTTTTTGGACTTAATGAAAGTAAAGCAACAAGTGTTGTAGTAAAAGTACAAGAGGAAGCAGATTCAAAAGAAGTAAAAGAAAAAATAATTTCAGTAGGAGTTAAAGAACCGATTTCTACAAGTGACGAGAAATCAGATGCAATCTTAAGACAAGCTATGCAAAGTATTGATATGATAAATGTTGTTTCTAATCTTGTTAGTTTAATTGTTGGGGCTGCCCTCATATTTATTATTATTTATATTAATACCTTAAATAGAAGAAGAGAAATAGGTATTCTAAAAGCTGTTGGAATTACTCCTAATTCAATTAGAATTTCATACATTTTTATTAGTGTGTTTTATGTAATAATGGGAATTTTTGCTGGATTAATTCTATATTTTATTCTAATGTTTTATTTTACAAAGAATCCTGTAATCTTTTATGAAACCATAAGACTTACACCTGAAATCCAAGGAGGATTGATAATTAAAAGTATTTTCACGATGCTAATTATGTCAGTTATTGCGGGATTTATTCCTGCATGGTTTGTAACAAGAAAGAGTATATTGGAGGCTATTTGGGGAAGATGAGTAAAAAAGAAAAAACAATAATAAAAGTAGAAAATCTTGTAAGACATTATGATTCTGGAATTATTGTAAAAGCTCTAAATGGAGTTTCTTTTAATATAAAAGAAGGAGAATTAATTATGATTATGGGTCCAAGTGGAAGTGGAAAAACAACTATGTTAAGAATTCTTGGTTTGCTCGATAAACCAACAAAAGGAAAATATACTATTAATAATCTCGATGTAGTTGATTTACCAGAAGAAGAAAGGAATTATTATAGATTAACACAACTTGGATATGTGTTTCAAGATTATGCATTAATTAATGAAATGAGTGCTTCTGAGAATGTTTCTATTTTATCTCTAATGGAAGGAAAATCAAAAAAAGAATCTTTTTTAACTGCCAAGGAAGCTTTAGAAAAAGTAGGATTAGGAGATAAATTAGATAGAGTTCCAAATAGACTTTCTGGAGGAGAAAAACAACGAGTTGCCATTGCAAGAGCAATAGCTAAAAAACCAAAGATTTTATTTGCTGATGAACCTTGTGCAAATTTAGATACTCAGACTTCTGCACAAGTTTTAGAAGTTTTAAATAATCTCAATAAGAAATTTGGACAAACAATTGTAATGGTTACTCATGAGAATTGGCACACTAAATATGCTTCAAGAATTATTCAATTAAGAGATGGTTTAATTGTTAGTGATAAAGCAAGAAGAGATGGTTTTAAATAAAAATTCAAATTCTCTTATTTCTTTTTGAAAATAGTAAAGATTGCATAGAGAAAAAAACCAATTCCTAATCCAATAAATAATCCTGCAGGGATATTATCAAATAAGAGTCCAAAACCAAATCCAGTTAATAATCCAGCTGGAATAAATAAAGCTGGTCCATCTTCATGTTTTTTGAATTTTTTTCTGTTTATTTTTATTTTTTTCATAATATTATAGAGATTTTGCAATTATAAATATTTCTAATAGAAAAGAATTAAATATATTGAAATTTTCATAACATCAGCCATGAGCGCAATTTTAAAGGAAAG
>CAZZFU010000012.1:5807-8290 GCA_964653965.1 Candidatus Woesearchaeota archaeon | reverse complement strand
ATTCTCAAGTTCAGGATTCTACAAAATATAATATCTCAAATTTGACAAACGAACAAAAATTAAGAATACAAAGAGGAGTACACAGACCTGTTTTAAAAGATTCAACAAACACTCATTACATATTTGAACTTGGATTTAATAAAAATCTTGAAGAAGCATTAAAAAATACTCAAAAACCCAAACTCTTTCTTACAGGTGATGCTGCAAAAGAAAGCTACATAAAATTTAATGAAGATACAACTGCAGCAGAATTATATTATCCAAAAAAATATTTTGATGAACAAGGAATAGGAAAAAATATAGGAATTTCATGGATTCATGAAGGAGGTTCAATTGATTTTTGTAGTCCAGATATTCCAGGAACTAAAACAAACCCTCTTGCATCATTTTATTGGACTCCTTCAATAGGTTCTTATAAACAATTTATAAAGGCAATTCCAAAAAAAACACAAGAGAAAACAGATTCTGACGAAATCCCATATAGCAATTATAATATAAATAACATTAATAACACTACAAACACAACTAATAATTTTTATGCTGATACAACTAGTAAGAAAGTTGAAAAAGTTGAAAGAGAAGGATTAGAGCTTAGGGTTTTAACTGAGGCAAATAAGACTGTAAATCCAAAGAGTCCTTTTTTGGGAGTTTCTGGAGCAATTCAATTAGGAAAAGGTTCAGTTTGGGTAGGGCCTTATGCTACAATTGGTTTTGGAAAAGAAACAAGTGCTTCTTCTACCCCTATATATCATGAAAATCTGTTGAATCAATCTCTTCAATTGTCTACTATAACTGAAGGAACAAGAAATGAGAGTTCTAGATTGTCTTATCCTATAGAATTTGGTGGATTATTTTCTGTTGGAAGTAGAAATGGAAGAGTTAGAGTTAATACAGGATGTGGAGTTGTTAAAGAAGCAGCTTCTACAAGTGATGTTCTTGAGACAGGACATGATTGGATAAGTCAAAACGGAGATGTTGTGGGAGAAAAGAAACCTTACTCTGTTAATATAGAGAAGGGAGCAGATTCTGATAAATACATTCCAACTCAGAAGATTGGAGTTGATGTTCATCCTTTTAAGAATTCTGGATTTTATTTAGGCGCTGAAGCACAACATAGAGGTAAATTTAATTCAAAGATTGATAAAATTAATTATAATGTTAAAGCAGGATGGAGATTTGGAGGAAAAAGAAAATGAATAAAAAGTACAAATTAATATGGGTATTGTTTGTATTCTTTTTTGCAGTTGTGCTTTTAAATTCTACACCTTTAGTATCTTCTAGTTCTGAAGCAATAAATACTTTTTTAGTTTATGAAGATTCACCTTCAGCAACCTCTAAAACAATTACACAAGGAGATTTATTTAATGTTGTTATGGTTGCATATGGACATGGAGAGGCATTGCAACATGAAAAATTAGAGTTGGTTGGATCAGCAATTATATTTCAAGAATACACTTGTGGAGAAAAAATAGATACTTACACTTGGCTGTATACTAATACCTATACTATAAATACGAAGATACTTATTCCTGGAACTTACACTTTAAGATTTACAGCTAAAACAGCTACAACTTCCAGTGTAGAATACTCTGATTTACAATTAACAATACTTCCTAAAACTATTATTCCTGTTTGTGGTAATGGTGTAGAAGAAACAGGAGAACAATGTGATTATGGTTCATTAAATGGACAAGCTTGTAATCCATTATATGAAAGTTCATGTACTTATTGTTCTAATTCATGTAATTGGATAACTTTAACAGGACCTTATTGCGGAGATGGAATATGTAGTGCTTTGCATGATGAAACATGTTCAACCTGTCCAGAAGATTGTGGGGAGTGTTCAAAACCTTGCGATTTAACAGATGCTTATTGGAGTACTTCAAGCACTTTTAATGGACAAGTTGTTTCTTTAATTGTAGAAGGAACAAATTGTGATGGAAAAACAATTAATTTTAAAATTTATCATCTTTATGGTGCAGGAGGAGAATATGTAACTAATCCTGCAATTGCAATTATGTCTAGTGGAAGTGCTAGTACAAACTGGGTTGCAGTTGCCCCTTATAATCAAGATAATTCTCCTAAATATTATTTTAATGCAAAAGTTTTAGATGGAACAGAAAACATTTATTCTGGAAATTTATTAGTTACTGCTCCTCAAGACACAAACAAGCCTATTATTACATTATGTGGAGATAATCCAGTAACTGTTTATCAAGGTGATTCTTATCATGATGCTGGAGCAACTGCTTATGATATTGAAGATGGAGATATAACAAGTGATATTGTAACACACAACCCAGTTAATACAAATGTAATTGGAACATACAAAGTTAGATATAATGTTAAAGATTCAGCTGGTAATTCAGCAGATGAAGTTACAAGAACTGTTTATGTTAAGAAAGTTCCAGATACTCATAAACCAGTAATTACATTATGTGGAGATAATCCAGTAACTGTTTATCAAGGTGATTCTTATCATG
>CAZZFU010000012.1:0-5707 GCA_964653965.1 Candidatus Woesearchaeota archaeon | reverse complement strand
GTAATTCAGCAGATGAAGTTACAAGAACTGTTTATGTTAAGAAAGTTCCAGATACAACTCCACCAACTATCACTGTAATAGTACCTGAAGAAGGAAAAGAATATTCAAGCACAAAATTAACTTTTGAAGTTGAAGTTGATGAAGATGCAGATGTTAGTTTTGAATTAAATGGAGGAGTTGAAATATTCATGAATTATGAAGGAACTTCTGGAGGAATTTTAACTTTCAAATATGATGTTCTTTTACCAGAAGGAAATCATGAAGTTATTTTTTATGCAAAAGATACTGCAGGAAATTTAGCAAGTAAAACTGTAAAGTTTTCAATTAAACTTGATGACGATGATGACGATGACGGAAATACAGATGATATTTCTTATGATGATGGATACACAGACGAATTATACTTTGACCAATTTATACCTAAAAAAGTAATATATCTTGAAGAAGAAGATGAAAAGCAAGAAATGACTTGGTGGCAAAAATTTATTGCTTGGTTAAAAAAAATATTTGGTTTGAATTAATTTTTTAAATTTATAATTACATATAATAAAATGACTAATGAATGCCCTTATTTTAATAATTGTGAAAAAGCTGATGAATATAGAAATGGATTAGAAGATATAAATAAAAGAGAACTTCAATATTTTTTAACTGTTTGCTTAGATGGAGGAGATTTAGATTGCATAAAAAGACAAAAATCTCTAGATAAAAGAGTAATAAATCAAGAATCAGATATTATAAATTTTTAAATTATTCTAATCCATATTCTGACATAGAATCTTGTTTACTCTCTTTTCCCCCAGAAGATTCAATAACATCATCTATTCTTAAAATCATCATTGCAACTTCACTCGCAGAATTAATTGCTTGTTTTTTTATTTTATAAGGTTCAATTATCTTAGATTCCAAAACATTCTCTACTTTATTTTTAAATAAATTCAACCCCGCATTTCTCTCACCTGAATCATGTCTTGATTTTAATTCTGTTAAAACTTCTATTGGATCAATTCCAGCATTTTCAGCTAAAGTAATTGGAATGAATTCTAAAGAAGAAGCAAATTCCTGAACAGCTAATTGCTCTCTTCCAGTTAAAGATTGTGAAAATTCTCTTAATCTTCTAGCTAATTCAATTTCAACAGCCCCTCCACCAGGAACAACTAATCCTGATTCCAGAGAACAAATAACATCTCCTAATCCATCTGCTAGAGCCCTCTCAATCTCATCAATAACATGCTCTGTTCCTCCATGAATTAAAATTGTTAATGCTTTTGGATTCTGACATCCTCTAACATAAGTAAAAATCTCTTCACCTGTTCTAATTTCTTCAACTATTTGAGCATCTCCTAATTCAAAAGGAGTTAATTCATTTAAATTACTAACTATTTTTCCTCTTGTTGCTTTTGAAAGTTTTTCCATATCACTCTTAGAAACTCTTCGACATGCATAAATTCCTTCTTTAGATAAAAGATATTGAGCAAAATCATCAATTCCTTTTTGGCAAAAAATTACATTTGCTCCAGAATTTCTAACTTTGTTTACCATTTCTTTTATATCTCTTTCTTCTTGATTAATAAAATTTTGCAGTTGTTCAGGAGAAGAAATTGATATTTTAGTATCTATTTCAGGATTTTTTAATTCTAAAGCAAAGTCAATTAAAGCTATTTTAGCATCTCTTACTTTTTTAGGCATATCATGAGAAACTCTTTCTTTATCTAAAACAACTCCTAAAATAAGCTCTGTATCTTTTATTCCATTTCCTTTTGCTTTTTCAATTTTAATATCTTTAATATTTATTTTTCCATCTTCTTCTATTTGTTTAATTGCTTTAACAATTATATCTGCAAATTTTTCTTTGGAATTTTCAGCTCCTTTACCAGTCATAGCAGTCATTGCAATCTGCTTTAAAATATCTTCATCAGAAATATTTATTCTAAAAGCTATTTCTTTCAAAATTTCTTGAGCTTTTTCAGCTGCAATTTTATACCCTTTTGTGATAACAGTGGGATGTATTTTCATATCTAAAAGTTTTTCAGCATTTTCTAATAATTTTCCCGCAATCATAACAGCAGTAGTTGTTCCATCTCCAACTTCACTTTCCTGTGTTCTTGCAACATCAACCATCATCCGTGCAGCAGGATGTTCAATTTGCATTTCATTTAAAATAGTTACTCCATCATTTGTAACAATAATATCATTTGTAGGAGAAACAAGCATCTTATCCATTCCTTTTGGTCCTAAAGTTGTTTTAACAATTTCAGAAACCATTTTTGCTGCTAAAATATTATTTCTTTGGGCATCTTTTCCAATAATTCGTGAGATATCTTCAGGCATTAGAACAAAAGGTTTTTCTGACATTATCTAACCCTCTCCTGCTTAATTATGTGTTTAATTATTTTAACAGTCTCTTTATCAACTTCGCTATTTAATTCTAATATACTTTCCTTCATATTTGTCCGAGCAATTTTATTTCTGTCTTTATTAAGATAATAATATCTCTTATCTTCTTCTTTATTATATTCTATTCCACCAGGAGATATATTTCCAAGAAAAGAGCTTATCTCATCATATGCTTGTTCACCATTAATTCTAATTTTTACAGGAAAATCCATTTCAGACATACTAAATATTCTCAATTTTATTATTTAAGGATTATTATATTTAACAATATATCTTAAAGTGGTAAGCAAAATTTATAAGTAAAAATATCCTAATAAAAGCATGGAAAACATAGTTGTCGCAGACATTATGACGAGAGAACCTGTAACAATAAAGAAAGATACTAATTTATTAGAGTGTGCAAAACAAATGATTAAGAAAAAGGTTGGAAGTCTTTTAATTGTGGATGGAAAAAAATTAGTGGGATTTATTTCTAAAAGAGACATTTTATGGGCTTTAGTTAAAAAGTCGAAAAAAGATTTATCCTCTATAAAAGCAATTGATATTTCTCCAAAAAAAATAGTTACAACCAAACCTTCTGCAACAATAAAGGAGGCTTTGGATAAAATGAAGAGAATGAAAATAGATAGATTACCAGTTGTTCAAGAAAAAAAGCTAGTTGGAATGTTGACTTTTAAAGATATTTTGAATTTTAATCCAGAATATTATCCTGAATTAGAAGAATTTGCGCAAATAAAAGAAGAAACTCAAAAATTAAAAAGAGTGGAAAGCTCAAAAATTAAAAAGAGTACAGAAGGAATTTGCCCTGAATGTGGAAATTTTGGAATTCTTATTAGGCAAAATGGAATTATGGTTTGTGCTTCATGTGCAGAATCAATGTAATTAGTTAAATATTTAAATTAAATTTTATTCTTTATTACATGGCAGAAAAGGACAAAATATTTTCCAGCAAAATGAAATATGAAGGAATTTTTTCTTTTAAAGATTTTTATCGTTTTTGTTATGATTGGCTAACAGAAGAAACAGAATTAGATGTTGCAGAAACAAAATATAAGGAGAAACTAAAAGGAGATTCTAAAGACATTGAAATTGAATGGAAAGGTGAAAGAAAAGTAACTGATTATTTTAAATTTGAAATAAAAGTAGAGTTTAGAATTTTAGGACTAAAACAAATAGAAATATCTAAAGGTGAAGTTAGAATAAAAACAGATGAAGGTTCTGTAGAAGCTAAAGTAACAGGAACTTTAATTAGAGATTATGAAGGTCAATTTGAAACAACTTCTACTAAAAAATTTATGAGAAGCATTTATGAAAAATGGGTGATTCCTTCAAGAATAGAGCAATTTGAAGAAAAACTCATATCTGATTGTGATGAATTTTTATCTCAAGCAAAAGCTTATCTTGATTTAGAGGGTAAAAGATAGAATTTCTATCACAGAAATCTTTAAATAGAAATTACAGTTATTTTAAATATGAGGAAGCTAATAGTATTTTTATTGATTGTTTTGATATTTCCAGTTATATCTGCAATAAATTTAGATATTGAGAAAACTAGTCAAAATGAGGTAATGATTTTGGATTTAGAAGTTCCAACAGTATTTACTTTTGAAATAGAAAACAATGGAGCTCCAGATGAGTTTGAGTTTTATACTTTTTTTGCACTTATAGAAGAACCAACAGAAAAGATATTTATTGATAATAATGAAATTAAGGAAGTTCAAGTTAAACTTTTGCCTGGCTATAGTATGAAAGCTGGATTTTCAACTTTTGATTTATTTATAAAAGCTACAGATGGCTCAGAAACAAAAGAAAAATTAACAATGAGAATTGTAAATTTACAAGATGCTTTTGAAGTTGGTTCTGTAGATTTAGATCTAGATACAAATTCTCTAGAAATTTATCTTCAAAATAAAATAAATTTTGATTTTGATTTTATTACTGCAGAATTTTCTTCTCCTTTTTTTGAATTTGAAGAAAGTTTTTCTCTGAATGCAAATGAAAAAAAAGATTTTTCAGTTAATTTAAATAAAGAAGATTTTAAGAAGATAGCTGCAGGATTTTATACACTTAGTGTGGAAATAACTACAAAAGGAAAAACAGCTGAGGTTGAAGGAATTATAAAATTTGAAGAAAAAAATATAGTAACAACAATAAAAAAAGATTCAGGAATTATAATTAGTAGTAAAATTTTTGAAAAAATTAATGAAGGAAACACAGTTCAATCTTCTGAAATTATAATTAAGAAAAACATCATATCTAGATTATTCACTAGTTTTAGTCCAGAGCCAGATTTAGTAGAGAGAGAAGGATTAAAAGTTTATTATTCCTGGATAAGAGAAATAAAACCAGGAGAAAGTATAAAAGTTGTTGTAAGAACTAATTGGCTCATACCTTTCCTGATAATTCTTCTTATTGTAGCAATAGTAGTATTTGCAAAGAAATTCACAAAGAGAAATATGGTTTTAAGAAAAAAAGTCACTTTTGTTAGAGCCAAAGGAGGAGAATTTGCATTAAAAGTTTCTTTATTTGTTCATGCTAAGAAATATCTAGAAAAAGTTCAGATTATAGATAGGCTTCCTTCTTTGGTTAAGATTTATGAAAAATTCGGAGGAGAAATTCCAACTAAAATAGACGAAAAAAATAGAAGAATTGAATGGAACTTTGAAAAATTAGAATCAGGAGAAATTAGAGTTATTTCATATATAATTTATTCTAAAGTAGGAGTTTTAGGAAAGTTTGCTCTGCCTTCTGCAACAGCGATATTTCAAAGAAACGGCGAGATTAAAGATGAAGAATCAAATCGTGCATTTTTCGTTGCTGAACAGATAAGTAAAGATGAAGAAGAGTAAGATTTAAATAAGTAAAAAACTCATTATAAACATGGAAAAAAGAGTGATATATATATTTATGGTTATTTTTGCAGCCCTAGGTTTATATGGGCTTTATGTAACTGCTCTTAGATTAATTTATTATGCAGATTATAGTGGAGCAATTATTTCTTTAATGTTAGTTGTTTCTGCAGTTTCTTTAACAGTATTAATAAAGAAAATAAAGATTTCAGTAAATTCTTTTGAAAAAAAAGAACCTAAACCAAGAAGAGAAACTTCTGAAGATTATGCTGAATATGAAGAAGAATAAGAACTTTTAAAAAGAAAATAATTCTCTTAATTTTAACCCTCCATAGCTCAGTGGTTAGAGCGCCTGGCTGTAGTTGATTACTAGAGTGGAGATTCCATAAGGAAATACTGTGAAACTTGATAAGCCAAATGTTCAATAGAACCCGGGAGATCCCCAGTTCGAGTCTGGGTGG
>CAZZFU010000011.1:11769-14301 GCA_964653965.1 Candidatus Woesearchaeota archaeon | reverse complement strand
AGTTATGAGGGCAGTTCCAATGGGTGTTGGAGAAATCAATAAAGAAAAAAACATAACAACTAAAACAAAAAAAGAATTTCAAAAATTAATTGAGAAGTTTGAAAAAAAAGAGCATGATAAAGGAATTTTGCAATATTTGAAATCTGTTGCACTTAGGCATCTTGGAACATTAGGAGGAGGAAATCATTTTATAGAATTAGGAGAATATAAAAAAGAATTGTGGCTGATTATTCATTCTGGAAGCAGGGGAATAGGGCATAGAGTTGCAAAAAAATACATGATAAAGGCTTCTTCAGATGAAAAAAATTATGAAAGAACTTTTCCTTTGGATGTAAATTCAAAAATAGGAAAAGAATATTTGAATATTTTGGATTTTGGATTGGAATTTGCTTTATTAAATAGATTAGAAATGAGTTATAAAGTAATTGAAGTTTTAGAGGAGATTTTAGGAGAAAAATTAAAAATAGAATTATGGGTTAATAAAAATCATAATCATGCTATACTTGAAAAAGGAAAATATATTCATAGAAAAGGTGCAACTCCTGCAAAAAAAGGAGAAAGAGGAATTATACCTGGAAACATGAGAGATGGCTGTTTTCTCGTCGAGGGGTTAGGAAATCCAAATTTTCTAAATTCTTCTACACACGGAGCAGGAAGAATTTTGAGCAGAAAGCAGGCAAAAGAAAAAATAACAATGCAAGAATTTAGAGAAAGCATGAAAGGAATTAGAGGAACAATTTCAAAAAAAACCATAGACGAAGCTCCAATGGCTTATAAAAATATTAATAAAATTATGAAAGCTCAGGAAAAAGCAGTAAAAATAGTAAAATATCTCAAACCTTTTATAAATTGGAAAGGTTAATTTTACAGAGAAAATAATGTAGTTCAATGCTTGGCAGACATCTTTGTTTTTTTAGAAAAAGATTTGATAGAAATTTTCTCTTTTACCAATTTTTGTTACTAAGAATAATTCTTTTATTTTCTGCAATTGAATCCTGTAGTTTCCTGCTCTTATTCTGAATTCCTGATTTTTATTTTTTAATTTTATTATGTCTACTTTTCTGCCTTCCTTAAACTTTCTTAATGTAAAAATAATTTTTTGCTGTATTCTGGCATTTAATTTTTCTAGTTGTTTTTTTGAGTTCTTGGAAAATTCTATGGAGACCATTAGAAACCGAGTTCTTTTTCAATTTCTTCAAGAGTAAAAGTCTCTCCCCGTTCAAATTCTTTTCTTGAGATTTCTATATCTTTCTTTGCTTGTTCAGATAGCTCTAAATGAGGCTCAATAAAATCCCAAATTATGTCTTCATAGCTATCTCCTTCTTCTTTGAATTTTTTCAAAGTGTTCAGTAAATCTAAACTAATTCTAATTGATGTTTGATTTTGCATATTAGAAGTATGCATTATGCATATATAAATCTTTCTATAGAACATTTAACTACCAGATTATTATCAGCGTGAGAGTTTAACAATTTAAAAAGTCCAGCAAAAGATTTTTAGAATTTTTGGATTATATTCATCACTATTTACAGCAATCATAACAGATCTAGCATAAATATTTTCTTCAGAAGAATCAATATCGCAAACAGAATCATATTCATAATCACATATTTTACTTGTGCAATTTAAATAATTTGGAATTCTAGAATTTATATGCTCTTTCAAATTTAAATTAAAGGATTCAAATTCTACAGAATTGTCAACACTTAAAATATAATCTCTATAAGTATCATTTAATTGAATTTCTCTTAATATTGCATTTTCAGTAACATAAACTTTTTTAGAAATATTCGAATCTCCATTTCTAGAATTATCTAAAACAATTACTAAAAAACCTGCTATTAATAAAATAGCAACCATTGCTTCTACGATTCTTATCCATCCTCTTTTATTTTTCATTTTATTTACTTTGGTTTTTTATTTGGATTTTTGAGTTCCTTATCAGGCTTGACTCCTATTTTAGAGGAGGAGTCATAAGAGCAATCTTGGTTCCTTTTATTTACCATACTTCCACAATTAAAAATCCAAATTTTTTATTTCCAGTTAAATCTGTATATTGAATAGGAGTTTCTTCTACAAAAACACTTATAGTTGTAGGAGGTTCCTGATTTTTTGCTTCAATTATTGGAGGTTCATTTCTTTCAGAATCATAAACATAAAAATTAAAATCAGTGTCTTCGGGAAGTCCTAAAAAAGCCTTTAATCCTTCATAATTAGCATAATATTCCTCTTCTAATTCATACATTTTTGTCTCAAAAACTTCACTAAAAATTCTTATATGTCCTAAAGGATAAGCATGGGGGTCGCAATTAGATGAACCACCATAGGGATCAGGAGTTATGTCTTCAGAATAAACTACTGTAAGAATTCCTTGAAATAATGGAGCAACATCTACATAAAGATTATTGGCATTCTTAACATAATATGTGTATTGAGTTCCATTTGCAGTAAAACTAAGATGCTCTCTCATTTCCCAGGGAATTTTTCCTTCTTCTAGAGGCTCTCCTTCACTCAGTAATATTTGATTAAGAT